>NZ_QXXA01000006.1 GCF_009911265.1 Senegalia massiliensis
TCCCAACCTTTCTATTTTGCTATTCAAATCTTATTATATAAAATAATTGTTGAAATGTACAGAATCTTTAATAAATAATTGATTATATATTTAGTTCCAAAACCTAAGGAAAAAACACATTGAAATAACAATCTTATTACAAAATAAAATTTTTTAAAAATTTTTTATATTAATCTTTAAATTTATTTGATTTTGAAATAAAATAGACATATACTATATAAATACAAAAAATATAATTAAAGGAGAGATTTTAATGGATGACCCCAATCAATTAAAACCAAAAAAGTATTCATTATCAAGTTATTTACAATTTATAATTCCATCAATTATAGGTATATTAGTTTTGATGGTGCCTTTCAATTACCAAGGTGACACTACAATTGTTGTAGCATTACTCGCAAGTAAACTAACAAGTGCTACACAAAACATCTTACCAGGTATAGTATTAACCTTCATTACTATTACTGGAATAGCTACACTTATCTATAAATTATTTAAACCCTCAATTATAGAAGATAATGAATTTTTAAAGGGAATATTTAATGTTTCTATATTTTGGGTTATCACACGTATAGTAGGAATGATATTAGGTTTTCTAGTTTATTTTAAAATTGGACCTGAATGGATCTATTCTGATGCTACAGGTGGATTAATACTATACGACTTGATCCTTACATTATTTACTATGTTTTTATTTGCAGGGTTTTTATTGCCTTTCCTTACTGACTTTGGACTATTAGAATTTGTAGGTTCTCTTTTAACCCCAGTCATGAGACCTGTATTTACACTACCTGGTCGTTCATCAATAGACTGTATTGCCTCATGGGTAGGTGATGGAACTATCGGTGTCACACTTACTAATAGACAATATGAACAGGGCTATTATACAGCAAGAGAAGCTTCTGTAATAGCTACTACTTTTTCAGCCGTATCTATCACTTTTTCACTTGTAGTATTAGGTCAAGTTGATTTAATGCATATGTTTGGAATATATTATCTAACTATCATACTCTGTGGGGTTATAGCAGCTTTAATACTACCAAAAATTCCACCTTTATCTAGAAAAAAAGATATATATTATACTGAAAATAGTATGGATACAGGAGAAGATATTCCTGAAGGATTTACCACTCGAGAATGGGGAACTAAACTTGCTATTGAAAAAGCTAAAAAAACAGGTAACCCTAAAGATTTTGTTATCAATGGTACAAAAATAGTTTTTGATATGTGGCTAGGTGTTTTACCAGCAATAATGGCTTTTGGTACAATAGCTCTTATAATAGCGGAAACTACACCAGTATTTGAATGGTTAGGAATGCCATTTATACCACTATTAAAACTACTTAATGTTCCTTATGCTACAGAAGCTGCCCAAACAATGGTTGTAGGTTTTGCTGATATGTTTTTACCATCTGTAATAGGTGCTAGTATACCAAGCGAAATGACTAGATTTATTGTGGCTACTCTTTCTGTAACTCAATTAGTTTATCTATCTGAGGCAGGAGCTGTAATATTAGGTGCTAGAATTCCAGTAAATTTAAAAGACTTGTTCTTTATATTCATAGAAAGAACTCTTGTAACATTACCAATAATTGTACTAGTAGCTCATTTAATCTTTTAACTTTAAAAGGTACCTATCTAAAGATAGGTACCTTTTTTATACTAATATCTATATAAGGCTGCTATTTTTTTCTCCAATTAAATTTAGGATGAAATTGCCCCATACTTTATCTGTTCGAGAAACAAATAACTTTTCTTGACCTTTTCTTTGTTCTTATTTAAATATAGACTCTAAAGTTTTCCAAGCTTCTTTATGCAATTACTTGTCTGATTTAATATCAGGACTTCCTGATATATGTTTATCTATTAAATTGTTATATTTATTTGCAGCTTTATAGATTGGGAACATACTAAATCTAATTTCTAATAAAAGTTAGACTTTTCTCCTTCCAATTATTAGTGATATGACAAATAATATTAAGAATATGAAAAACAATATTTTAGCCATACCTGCTGCTACTTCCACTATTCCAAAAAAACCAAATATTCCTGCAACTAATGCAATTATTAAAAATATTACAGCCCATCTAAGCATATATCTCACCTCTTTTATTGTCTTAATATTCCAATTCTTCTCTTAATTCATATATATCCTATTAATATATTTATAAACATTTTTGATGTTTTTGTTAGTTATGTATCATTATTGGTTATATATATTAATATAAATGAAAGTAAAAGAGGTGAAATTTGTGAAAGTTAGAAAGTTAAATATAAAAAACATAATACATAGTATGAAATATAGAATAAAACACGATGAAGTTCCAGCACTCGGTGCTCAACTTACATATTATCTTATACTGTCATTTTTCCCTTTTTTAATATTTTTACTTACACTTTTAAGTCATACTTCAATTTCCACTTCAGATGTTATGGGTAATTTATCAGGTGTATTACCTGAACAGTCATTTTCATTAATATCCGATACAATTGAAGAAATCTTACAAAATGGCTCTACACCACTTCTTTCTTTTTCTATTATAGGTACATTATGGTCATCTTCTAGTGGCGTTGCTGCCCTTATAAAAGGACTTAATAAAGCTTATGATCAAGAAGAAAATAGGCCATTTTTATTGTTAAGAGGTTTTGCAATTCTTATTACTATAGCACTTGTAATTGGTATTATGTTGACTTTTACTCTATTAGTATTTGGACAGATAATTGGAAACTATATATTTAGTCTTTTTAATCTAACCGAAGTATTCAGACAATTGTGGGCTACTATAAGATTTGCTTTTCCTATAATAATGCTTATAATTATGTTTACTCTTTTTTATAAATATGCTCCTAATAAAAAAAGATTAAAATTAAAAGAGGTGATACCTGGAGCATTGTTTACTACAGCAGCATGGATAGGAATATCACTATTGTTTTCTTTTTATGTAAATAATTTTGGAAATTATGCTAAGACATATGGTAGTATTGGTGGTATAATAATTCTTTTAATTTGGTTATATATAAGTAGTATAATAATACTTATCGGTGGAGAATTGAATGCAACCCTTGCTTTTGATAAGGTCTCTATAGTAAAACAAATAGAAGATAAAAAATAAAGACTCAGCTGAGTCTTTATTTTATGAAAAAATCATTTTATAATACCTATTAATGCTGGAATCTAATTCATCAATAGTTATAAATTTACTCATTTTTATAGCTTCTTTTCCTTCTATAAATAATATCACCGTAGGAGCTACAAATATTGAATATTGACCTTTTGCTTCTATATTATTATTTATATCTACTTCAATAGATTTTATTTTAGGATACTTTTCTAATAACTTTTTTAGCTTTGGACCAAAGCCAACACAATTAGATCACATATCATCAGAAAAAAATAATAAAGTCATATTATTTTTATCAATTATTTTTTGTATTTCATCAAATGTATCTATTCTTTTCATACTATCACCTCTTTTACCCTTCTTCTATTACATTTTTAACCCATTTTTTTGATATTACTCTAGGTATTCCTATCATGGCTTTAACAAACTCTTCTAAAGACACCAATACTACAACAAAATATACTGGCAAGTTAAGAATATGACCTCCTATTATTGCCATTGGCACTCCTATAAGCCATACACTTCCAGCTTCAATAAACAATGAAGCTGTAGTATCTCCTCCCCCTCTTAATATACCAACTATAAGGGTTGTATTAAATACCTTAAATGCCATAAATATAGCAAATACAATTAGTATTTTCTCTACATTTTCTCTTACTATAGCTGAAACTTCAAAAAATGATATTATTAGAGGAGAAAAGACTATAATTAAAATTCCTATTATGATACCAATTAAAGGAGTTATAATAGAAAATCTCTTAGCATAGCCTATAGCTTGAGTTTCATCCTTTGCTCCAATACTATTTCCTATCATAACTGCAGCAGCATTTCCTATGCCCATAGATACAACCATAAATACCTGTTGAACTGTATTTGAAATTTGAACAGATGCAAAAGCTTCTGTACTTATTCTTCCATATACAGCCGAATAAGTTATAACACCTAATGACCAAAAAGCTTCATTTAAAATCACTGGTGTTGTAGTTTTAACTATTCTCATTATAAATGCTTTTGATAAATCCTTCATTTCTCTTATCTTAGCATCAAGAACTAAACCTTTTCTATATATAGTTGTAAGCAATAATGTTAACTCGATTATCCTTGCAATTAGTGTAGCAATTGCAGCTCCTTTTATACCTAATTCAGGAAAGCCAAAGTTTCCAAATATTAGCAGATAATTTAATATTGTATTTACTCCTAATGAAATTGCACTAACAATCATAGGTAATTTAGCATTTCCTATACTTCTAGCTGCAAAGGAATATGAAAATGTAATAGCAGTAATACTATAACTAAAACAAACTATCAACAAATAACTTACACCTAATTTAATTACTTCTTTATCATTAGTAAATATTCCAAGTATTTTTTCAGGAATTAAAAGTGCTGACAGTGTAAAAACAAGAGAAATTAAGGTTCCACTTATAATAGAAAATCCTAACACTCTTCTAATATTAGTAATATCTCTTTTGCCCCAATATTGAGATATAAAAATAGCTGAACCACTATTTAACCCAAACATCAAAAGGGTAAAAAAGAAAAAAAGTTGATTCGCAATACCTACTGATGCTATTGAAGTTTCACCTAATTTACCTATCATTACTGTATCTACCATGTTTAAAGAAGACGAAATTAAGTTTTGTATGGATATAGGAAGTGCTATTGAAATTAATCTTTTAAAAAATTGTTTATCATTTAATAAATCTTTCATAAAATCACCTACTTACTCAAAATTATCATATGATTATATTATAAACTATTTCGTGTATCTAATCTATTAAATGTTTTATTTATTTGATAAAATTCATGAAAAGATAAACATAAAAAGACACCCATATGGGTGTCTTTTTATGCAATAACTTTATTGTAATTTTGTTCTTTATTTTCATCCTTTTTATCAATTGTTATTCCAGTATATCCATAAATTATAGATATTATTGGATTTAATATATTAACAAAAGCAAATGGTGCATACATTAATGGATTTATACCTAAAGTTTTATGCATAAAAGCACCACAAGTATTCCATGGAATTAATGGAGATGTAAGAGTAGCAGAGTCTTCTAACGCTCTAGATAAATTCTTTGAAGCTAAATCTCTTTCATCATAAACATCCTTATACATTTTTCCTGTAATAACAAGTGCTAAATATTGGTCCCCTGTAACTAAATTAACTCCTATACCTGTTAATATTGTAGATAAAATAAGTGAACCTGTACTATTTGCAACTTTTAGTATTTTTTCAGCAATAGCATAAAGCATACCTGTTTTCTCCATAACACCACCAAAACTAAGTGCTACAACTATTAAAGATACAGTCCACATCATAGAATCAAGGCCTCCTCGTGTGAGCAACTTATCTACTGCTTCTACTCCTGTAGTAGATTCAAACCCATAATGTGCTGCATTTATAATATCACCTAAATTTGCCCCTTGAAAAGTAACAGCAAGTATAGCTCCTGCAAAAACTCCTCCAAGAAGTCCCGGTATTGCTGGAACTTTAAATATAACCAATAGTATTACTATTATTGGCGCTATAAATAGTATTGGAGATATAGTAAACTGATTTGATAATCCTTGTAAAATAGTATTAATTGTATCCACATTTGATACTGAACTACTATATTTCATACCTATAATTCCATATAGTATTAAGGAAATTAAATAACTAGGTCCAGTTGTATACATCATATGTTTAACATGTTCAAAAAGATTTGATCCTGCCATAGCCGGTGCTAAATTCGTAGTATCTGACAATGGTGACATTTTATCTCCTGCATAAGCACCTGATATTATTGCTCCTGCTACTATAGGCAAAGGTATTCCTAAACCTTCTCCTATACCAATTAATGCAATACCAACAGTACCTGCTGTTGTCCATGAACTACCTGTAGATAAAGCAACTATTGATGCAAGAATGGTACTTGCTACTAAAAATATACTTGGTGATAAAATTTTAAGTCCATAATAAATCATTGTAGGTACAACACCTGATAATATCCAAGTACCTATAACCATACCAATTATAAGTAGTATAAGTATTGCTTGCATTGAGGTTTGTATAGAATCAATTATTCCTTTTTCTATTGCATCCCACTTATATCCTACCTTGACACTTATACCTGCAGCTACTATAGTAGCCATAATTAAAGGTATGTGTGGATCCGCTTCATACACCTGAAGTGCAATTATTAATGCTCCTATTAAAAATAGAACTGGTACCATAGCTAATTTAAAACTTATTTTACTAGAATTATCATAGTCATCTGACATACAAAAATCCCCCTCCTTTTATTTGTACATATTATAACAAGAGGGTTACAAAAAAAATCAAAAATATTTATTAAAATTCAAAAATAAATAAGTAATTTTCTGAAAATAATATTTATCCACTAATGTATTTTAAAATTCTATTACTAAATATTTAATTTCTAAACTCTATCTCCGTCATTAAACTATCTATAAACTTTCTTATGCTAATTCTTCCTCCTGTATCTCTTTTCCCTCTTATATAATCCATTTCTGATTTTACATCTTCAAAATTAAACAATGAATTATTATAATTAGTAAATGTTTCATTCATATAATCTTCTATTCCCAAATGTGCTAAATTCGACAATGCTTTATTTATAGCTCTTCTTATTCTCTGCTCAGAAGCACTAGAATTTTCACTTATCTTTTCACAAATTTCCTTTATTTTAAAATCAAATATGCTCTCATCTTTTTCAATCAAAAATGAACAAATATTTATAATATCTTCTGCTCCTTTTTCCCCCATAATACCTAACTTATTTAATATATTCCTAATTCCACTTAATTCATCATAATTTTGCTCTTTAAGTTCATCTGAATTCTCATTATTCATAAAAGCATTTTTTATATTTTTCAATGTTCTTTTCATATTTATAGATTCAATTATATTATCCATTACCTTTTTAATTTCTACAATATTTAACGGTTTAGTTATAAAAAAATCAACCCCTTTATTATATGCTTCAGATATCATATCTTTTGAATTTACTTGTGATACCATTATAAATTTCATTTCCAAATTTAACTTTTTAATCCTATCTACTAATTGTATTCCATCTATATTGGGCATAAGTAAATCAACCATTACAATATCAGGTCTATATTTTTTTATTTCTTCTATTGCAATATCACTACTCGTAGAAAAACCTACTACATTTGCTAAATTATTATCTTCAATTATATTTTCTAATGACTTTATTATAGCTATATCATCATCAACAACATATAATTTTAGCATCTTTTCACTCCATCTCTTCTATTGGTATTATTATAATAAATTTTGTAGATTTGGAATTTGAACTTACTTCTATATTTCCTCTAAACTCTTTTTCAACAATATCCTTTACAACAGTTAATCCTATTCCTCTTTTAATATTACCTGAATCTTTATTAAATTTAGTAGAAAAGCCTGGTTCAAATATATAATTTATGTTATTTTCTTTTATACTTGGACCATTATCTTCTATTATAAATATATATCTATTATTTTCTTTGGTATATTTAAAGTTAATATTGCCATCATTTTCTCCTATAGACTCTATTGCATTCATTATTAAATTTCTAAATACTGACATAATATAATAGTGTTTATATATATTCACATCTTCTTTTATGTAAACATTTAAACTTATATTTAAATTGTTTTTTTCTATATACATATCAATATTTTTTTTCAAAATATCCATTATTGCATATAAAGTCATAAATTTATACCTTACTTTATCTTCCATAATAGATTCTATTCCACCAATTACTCTACTATAATTTTTCTTTATCTCATGTACATCTTTAGATATCATAAGAGCCATTTTTTTATCATCATCATTCTCTAACTTCTCATATAAATTATAAGCATTACTCATCACATTTTCGATATAATTGTTATTCATATTCATATAATAAACTTCACTTTCTAATTCTGATGAAAGTATGACTAATCTTCTATATCTTTCTTCATGTTCCTTTTTTACTGTGAAAAGATTATAGTAATGTATAGATAATAATATTATAAAAGCAAATCCTCCTCTAATTAAAGCTATTAATATTAATGATTTTATATTTGTTTCAAATCCTATATCAGAATATATAAATACTCTAAATATAACTTCTGATAAATTAGCAAATAGATCACATAATACAACAGTTATAAACCAAAAGAAATGGGAAGTTTCTTTTCTTTTATAATATAAAAAATAATATATTAACCCATATACAAGGTGAAATGTAACCTCAGGATAACTTTGTTTAAAAGCAGGTATGAAAGATTTTCCATCTAATGTCATAAATAAGCTTCTAAAAATTACACCTGTCATTCCTGTAAATACTGATGTTATTATTGGATTGAGACTTTTATATAAATTCAAGAAAACTGGAAAAATAACTAAAGAAAGCGTTATTCTAAACCCAGCTAATATATAACTTAAAGAAAAGAAAGAAAATATTACATCCATTAATGAAATATATATTCTTTTTTTAAAATGAGTCCATTTAACCATTTGTAACACATCCATTATATCTTATAAATAGTAATATTATGCATTACTAAGCATGCATAATATTACTATTTAAATATACTTCTATCTCTCTTCTATCGAAGCTAAATATCCCTTCTTTTTCATATAGATTCAAATTGTTAATATCTATAGAATGGATCAAGTTTTTATCTTCAATAAATAAATCATATATATTAGTTAAGTCCATTTTTTTAGGTCTATTTTCAAATGATAGTTCTAAAAATAATTTAGATAAACTCTGTACAATATATACATCATATTTGCTAAATATAGTATCTCCACAACCTTCACATATTAATGCTCTAACTCCATAAAACCTTACTCTATATCTTCCCCAACCTGCTCTTACATCAGAAATACCTTCTTTTAGTTCTTCACCACATAAAAAACATCTTAACTTATTATTCATCTTCTTCTTTCCTCCTCATAATTCCATCTACCATTTCCCATACATCTTCTTTGAAATGACAAACTGATATTACTAAAGGCGGTATTGCTAAAGCAACTACAGAATAATATTTAGGATCTTGTGATTTAGGTTGCTGAAATAAAAACTTTATATCTTTACCATGATATTGTTTTTCTATAGGATCTCCAAGTGAAGCACTTCCCTCTACATCTTCAACTTCTATTCCCCTTTGACACATTCTCTCTATGGCATGCTTACTATAATATAAAGAATCTCTTTTTGTAGATTCAATTATATAATCTTGTTCATTCCTAAATTCTTTTTTTACTAAATCTAATTCCACTTTAAGATTCTCCTTTCTTTAGCATAAGTTAATTTTATACTATTATTAAAACTAATACAATATTACGGATTAATATAAATTGGCTAATCTTATCAATCACCAACTCAAAAAATCTACATATAATATATTAGAAACAAACTTACTTACATTATTTCTAAAGGAGGATTTAAAAATGTCAGAAGTAAAAGGTGTTGGAAAAATATTTAAAGAAATTGACACTGAATTGTTATTCTTCTTTCTACTTTTAGTTATTTTATTCAGTTACAACAGCACATATTAAAGGGGGTGAGGTAATGTCTTGTTACGGAAAGGGCGTAGATTCTGAATTGTTATTCTTCTTCCTACTTTTAGTAGTACTATTCTGCTACTGCTAATTCAAATAAATAGAGGAATTAAAAATATGGGCATATGCCCATATTTTTAATTTTTAATTTTTTGTACCTTAACCCATTTACATAATCTGTTTTCTATTATATCAATTAATCTAAAGATTCCAAAGCCCATTATGCTCAAAGCCAATATTCCACTAAACATTTCTAAATAGTCTACGGTTATCCATTTATTCATTATAAAATAACCTATTCCATATTCAGTAGCAAAGTTCTCTGCATAAAATAGTACAGCAATACTTGTACCAATACTTATTCTTAAAGCAGTTATTATATTAGGCATTACTCCTGGTATTATCATATGTCTATATATTTGATAATTAGAAAGTCCTAATGATCTTACTGAATAAAATAATTCATTAGATAATTCTTTTACTCCATCTCTAGTAGTTACGATAATTGGAAATATGATTATTACTATTATTAAAACTATTTTTGACAAATCCCCAATGCCCAATAATATCATAAAAACTGGTAAAAAAGCTATTTTAGGTACAGGATATAAAATATAAATTATTGGTGTAATTAATTTATCTATTTTATTATTCATTCCTGTAACTAGTCCAATTGTTACTCCAACAATTAAGGCTATTGAGATAGCTATAAATATTCTAAAAAGACTTATTAATATATGTTTAGATAATGTCATAGGAAATAATTTTATAAAGGTTATAATAGTATCATGAGGACTAGGAACTACAGATAAGTCTACTATAAAATAAATTATATACCAAAATAATAGAATTATTGTTATAGCATAAATATTTTTACTGTTTTTCATAATATCTATCCTCTTCTAAAAGTTTCCTTACTCTTAAACACATTTCATAAAATTCCATCTGATTTCTTGATTGTTCTACACCAAAATAAGGATTATTTATTATACTTTTAACATTTCCATGATTCATAATAACAATTTTTTGTCCTAAAAATACTGCTTCTTCTATATTATGAGTTACAGAAACTATAGTTAAAGGTTTATTTTTATATATTTTAAGTACAAGATTTTGTAATTTTTCCTTTGTCATCTGATCTAATGCAGAAGTTGGTTCATCCATTAATAACAAGTCAGGGTTTATAGCTAAGGCTCTACATATACCTACTCGTTGACTTTGTCCACCACTTAATTCTATAGGATATTTATCTTTATAATCATATATTGATAACTCCTTTAATATACTTTCAACCTTATCATTTATTTTTTCCTTAACTACCCCTCTAGCTTTTAGTCCTAAAGCTACATTATCCCATACAGTTTTCCATGGTAATAATCCATGATTTTGAAGTATAACAGCAGTATTTTTTCTAATACCATTATTTTTAATTCCATCTATATATATACTTCCTTTGTCAGGAAAAACTAGACCAGCAAGAGAATATAGTAATGTTGTTTTACCACAACCAGAAGCACCTATTATAGCACAAGTAGTATTTTTCTCTACAAATAAATTCATCTTATTTATAGCTACTTCATCACCATATTTTACTACTAAATCTTTAACCTCTATCATTAATCCAAAAACTTCCCTTCTACCATATCATCATATTCAATGTTTATCTTTTTATCATTCACTTTTTCAACCCATTGAATGACTTTATTCATATATTCAGAAGAAGGTAATCTAGCCATATGATATTCAGGCATATCAATACTATCTATTATTTCAGGATTTAATTCTAATTTCTCTATTAATATTCTCCTAGATTCTTTTTCATTTTCTTTAATATATTTTACTCCTTTATTGTATGCTCTATGAAATTTTGATATAGCTTTTTCCTTCTCAGAAATTGCATCATAAGTAAATACCATTGCTTCAGGTGTGAATTCTTCTTCATTTTCATATACTCTCTTCTCTAATCCTCCTAATTCACCCATAGATGCCATAGGCTCGGGAATTATTGCCATATCCATATTTCCTGACTTAATCATTTCTAAACGAGTAGGGATCTCAGGTATAAATATCTTATTCATTTTATATTTAGAAGATAAATATTGTTCAGATAAGAAATTAGATACGCTTACCTCCATCATACCTATATCAATAGTTTCTTTTTCTTCAAACCCTTTCTTTACTAGGAACGGAAACTTTCCATCTGTACTAGTAGTTATTTTTATCTTAAAATCATTATTAACATTATTAACAAAAGCAATAAGATCTGTCATAGCTCCATCTAATTGCCCACTCTGTAATGCACTTTCTCTATTAACTGCATTTGTATATACTTTTATATCCATATCTAAATTTTCTTGTTCAAAATATCCCATTTCTTCAGCTACAAATATTGGAGCTGAATCAACTGCTGGCATTACTCCTATTTTTAATGATGAAATTTCATCCTCATCATTATTACATCCTATAATACTAAATACAATACTAGTAATTAATAAAATCATTAATATTTTTTTACTCATATATTTCTCTCCTCTATGATAATTTTAAAACACATAATCTATTTTATAACTTATAAATATATTTGGCAATAATGTATCAATTACTTTATAATATATTTAGCACTAAAAAAGGAGGCATAATATGATTAATTCTAAAACCATTACAACAAATATTAATAAAAAAAATATTAAAGATATCTGGATTGCTTCAAGACCTTTATCTTTAACACTAGCTTTATATTCTACTACATTAGGTATTGTAATTGCATATAATGAAGGATACTTATTTAAATCTGAGTTTATAGTTATAGATATATGGAAAATATTTTTAGTAACTATTGCTGGATTACTTATACAAACTGCAACTAATTTTATAAATGATTTTTTTGAATGTGAATATAAATATAGAGAACAAAGTGATATCAAATATAATTTTTTAGGTAAACAAAGAACCAAATTTGATATATTAATATTTTTATTAGGAATTGGATGCTTTCTTATAACTATGGGAATTGGCCTTTATATAATGCTAATCTCTACACCTAAACTTATAATAATAGGATTAATAGGAGTTATAGGAGGATATTCATATACTGGAGAACCTATAGTTTATAAAAAAAGAGG
Organism: Senegalia massiliensis; assembly: GCF_009911265.1. NCBI lineage: Bacteria > Bacillati > Bacillota > Clostridia > Eubacteriales > Clostridiaceae > Senegalia > Senegalia massiliensis. The sequence continues at coordinate 12,826 of NZ_QXXA01000006.1, forward strand.
ACTAGGAACTCCTTTATCATTTATTTTAATGGGACCATTAATGGTATTTGGAAGTTATTTAGTTTTTTCTAAAAACTTTTCATTAAATCCAATAATTATAGGACTTCCAGTTAGTTTAATGATACCTTTGCTAATGATGAGTAATGAAATAAGAGACTATAAAAGAGATAAATCTCTGGGTATAAATACTTTAACAGTAAGAATGGGGTATAAATTCGGGAAAATATTATTTATAACTTTATTAGTCTTATCTTATAGTTTAACTACCTTATATGTATTATTAAATATTTTGCCAATATGGACTTTATTTATATATTTAACCATACCTTTAGCTATAAAATCATATAAAAATGTATCCGTATCAAAAAAAGAAGGTGTCCCTATCACAAATAAACTCCATCTTATATTTGGATTAATAACTATAATTTCATTAATTGTATAAAAATAAAGGAATCGCATATGCGATTCCTTTACTTTTATATATTAATATATAATCCCAATATTAAAGCTAATATTGTCATTATAAATATTATCACTAAGAATTTCCATACATATTTTAACCATTTACCATAAGGTACTCTTCCTATAGCTAAACCACCCATTACAACAGCAGATGTTGGAGTTACTAAGTTAACTATACCTGATGCTGATTGATAAGCTGTTATTACTAATGATCTTGCAACATTAGCAAAATCTCCAAGTGGTGCCATAATAGGCATCGATACTGTAGCTAATCCTGATGTTGATGGTATTAAGAATGATAATGGTATATAGAATAAATATGTTAAAATTATAAATGGTATACGTCCTGCTTGTGAAAGTGTAGTTTCTCCAGCATGTAGTACTGTAGATGTTATATTACCTGCATTCATTACTACAGTTATACCTCTAGAAACACCAACTATTAAAGCAACACCTAAAAGATCTTTAGCTCCTGTTACAAAAGAATCAATAAATTCTTCTTCGCCAAAATCATCTTCACCAAATGCATGTATAAAGCCTATTATAATTGCTGCTACCAAGAATAACGCTGTCAATTCTGGGAACCACCACCATAACGTAGGAATTGCTTCCACTCCAAAATCTTCTAATGGTAGTACACCATAAATCATTGTAGCAAATGTAAGTGCAAATAAAACTAATATAAATAATCTTTTGCCTGTTAGTTCTGGAAATTCACCTTCATCTTTTTTACCTAAGAAATATTCTTTATTGCTTTCTCCCATATCTGCAACAAGAGATTTAGAAGGATCATCTTTAACTTTTTTAGCATATCTAGTAGTATAAAGGATAGCTAAAATTAATCCTGCTACTAACATAATAAGTCTTATAAGTATTCCTTTACCTAATGCAACATCTGCAAAACCTGAAGCTATTCCTGTTGCAAATGGATTTACTGTAGAACCAAGTACTCCGACACCAGCACCTAGTAATATGACTGATACTCCAGTAACAGCATCATATCCAGCTGCTATAAATACCGGTATTATTAAAGGATAGAATGCTATAGTTTCTTCTGCCATTCCATAAGTACTTCCACCTAAAGAGAAAAGAGCCATAAGTATAATTATCATCCAACTTTCTCTTCCTTTGAAGGTTTCAACTACTTTTGCAATACCCGCATCAATAGCTCCCGTTTTCATAACTACTCCTAAGAATCCACCAATTACAAGTACGAATAACGCTACATCTATAGCATCATAAAAACCTCTAATAGGTGCCATCATTACGTCAAATGCTCCTTGTGGTGTAGTTTCTTCTTCTGGTAATTGTTCATAGGTTCCTGGAACTGGAGCATCATTTTCTCCTAATTCATATTCACCTGCAGGAACAATCCAGGTTAAAATAGCTACTACTATTATGATTGCTACAAGAATTGTGTATGCCGTAGGCATTTTAAACTTCATGTAATCACTCCTTTGTGTTTTTTCTACATTTATAATTATACCCAAGTAGCTTAATTATAATCCTAGTAAATATTTATTAGTCGTAAGGATTGATAATAAAATATCAATAGGTATATAAAATGTATAAATTTATTTTAAATAAATAAACTTAAAATGTATGTTACATTTATAAATGTAACATACATAGCTTTATTACACAACCGTTATTTTTTTACTTTTTCTAAATATTTATTTCTTCGTTGTATCTTTATACATATTTTGTTCAAGGTTAATCTTTGGATAAATAAACTTTTTAAGAATAATTATAAACCATATCATAAGAAATACACCTTTAAATACACTACTTATACTTATACTCCACCATACACCCTTAAGACCTAATAAATCATCAGAAGATAAAATCATAGCAAAAGGAACTCTAAGTCCTGTAAGTATTATTCCCACTAAAGATGGTGGTAATGTTCTACCAAGACCATTAAATGCTCCTGTAGTTGCTATTTCTATAGTCATAAATATTTGAGATACTCCTAATATTCTTAAATATATTACTCCTTCTGCTATAACATCTTTTTCAATAAAAAATTGTTTCATTATAATTTCCCCACCAAAAATCAATATTACTGTAGCAAAAACACCTATAACTCCAACCATTAAAAGACCAGTAAAGTATCCTTCTTTTATCCTTTTAAACTTTTCAGATCCATAATTCTGGCCTACAAAGGCAGATAATGCAGATGAAAATCCTCCTGCTGTCATCCATGAAATAGCTTCGATTTGTGATCCTACCTTTTGTACTGCAATAGGACCAGCGCCAAATCCTGCAAGTATTCTAGCTATAAGCATAGAAAAAAAGGTAAATAAACCACTTTGAATAGCAGGAGGCATGCCCATTTTAGTAATTTTTTTAATATATGTAATTTCTATGTTTTTTAAAAATTTAATATCATTAAATATTTCAATTCTACCTTTTATGCTATATATAAATAATATTGTAACTAACATTTGAGATACAATAGTAGCTATTGCAGCTCCTTTTACACCAAAACTAATTAAAGGTCCTAATCCAAATATAAATAATGGATCCAATATAATATTAGAAATTAATCCTATTATATTTATCTTAAAGGGAGTATTACTATCACCACTACCATTAAAAATAGCAGTAAACACAGGATTTATAAAGTAAAATGGTATGCCAAATGAGATTATCATTAAATAATCTCTTGACATATTGACTACATCTACCTTTGGTAAATCAAAGAATCCTATAAGACTATTTCTAAAAAAGAATAATATAAATGCATATATAATACTAAATATAATATTTAATTGTATTGAACTTCTTATATATCCTTTAGCATCTTTTATATGATTTTTACCTATTGATTGTGCTACTCCTACTTCTGCACCAATTTTTGATATTGTTATAAATGCAACAGCAAACCAAGTGAAAAAACCTGCTGTTCCTACTGCTGCTACAGAATCGCTACCTAACTTACCTATCCAAAACATATCAGTGATATTATAAGCCATTTGACCAAAAGAAGTAGCCATAATAGGTAATGCTAATCCTGTTAAAGCTTTTAAAATATTTCCATCTGTTAATTTTCCTTTTTCTATCAATTTTTATTCACCTCATAGTATTAATATAAATATATATAATTATATTTGTTTTAATATCTTTATACAATATAAATAAAAGCTGAGATAATTTAAATTATCTCAGCTTTTATTACAATTTGCTTTTCTCAAAATATTTTTTTGTTTCAAGCACAACTACACTACTTAATCCAATGAGCCCAATCAAGTTTGGTGCTGCCATAAGTGCATTCATTATATCCGCCAAAAACCATACTAATTTAAGTTTAGCAGTAGCACCTATTACTATTGCTATAACAAAAATTATTCTATAATATTTAATAGATTTACTTCCAAATAAGTATTCTAAACATTTCTCTCCATAATAGCTCCATCCTAGTATTGTGGAAAATGCAAAGAAGATTATACCAAATGATACTATAAAACCTCCAGGTCCTGGAAGTCCCTTATTAAATGCTTCACTTGTTAACTCTGCTCCATTTAACCCAGATGCCCAAGCTCCTGTACTTATTATTACAAGTCCTGTAAATGTACATACTATAATAGTATCTATAAATGTGTCTAGCATAGCAATAAGACCTTGACTTGCAGGGGATTCAGTTTGAGCAGCTGCTTGTGCTATAGGAGCACTACCAAGTCCAGCTTCATTAGAAAAAACTCCTCTTGAAACACCACTTTTTATAGCATACATAACTGTAGAACCAGCAAAACCACCTGCTGCTGCACTTCCCGTAAATGCATCTGAAAAAATAAGCTTAAATGCATTAGGTAAAGTTTCTATATTAAATAACAATATAACAAAACATCCTAATATATATGCTCCTGCCATAAAAGGTACTAGAACTCCTGTTACTTTTCCTATATTTTTTATTCCACCTATTATCACAAGCCCTGTTAAAAGAGCTATTACCAATCCTGTGATTAATGGAGATATATTAAAGCTATTATTTAATGCATCTGCTATAGAATTAGATTGTACAGTATTCCCTATTCCAAATGAAGCTATTACAGCAAAAAATGCAAATGTTTTTCCAAGCCATTTCTTCCCTAATCCTTTTTCAATATAATACATAGGACCACCGGCTATTTCTCCATCTTCTTTTCTTACTCTATACTTTATCGCAAGAACTGCCTCTGCGTATTTAGTAGCCATACCAAAAAAAGCAGTTATCCACATCCAAAATAATGCTCCAGGTCCTCCTGCTGCTATTGCTGTAGCAACCCCAACAATATTACCTGTACCAATTGATGCCGCTAAAGCCGTTGTAAGAGCTTGAAAAGGAGATATGTCTCCTTCATTATCACTTTTTGAGAATAAACTTTTAAATGATGCACGGAACTTAAATAATTGTATTAATTTTAATTTAACACTTAAAAATATACCAGTACCTAATAATAATATGAGTAATGGAGTACCCCATAAGAAATCACTAATATTCTTTAAAATCTCTGAAAATAAATCCATAATTTATGCCTCCTTAGAATATGATAAATTTATTATAACACCTTGTTAATTTATTGTCAGTATATAATGTGTTTAGTTTTGTTAATAGTTTTAAAATATTAATATTAGTTATTTACTTATTTTGCTCTATATTATATCATTTTATTTATTCTAAATTTTCATTTAACAATACCATATGAATATGATCTTCCCATGTTCCATTTATATTTAGGTACCTTTTAGATAGCCCTTCATTTATAAATCCTAATTTTTCTACCACTCTAATTGATCGCTTATTTCTAGGCATTATATTAGCTTCAATTCTATGAAGACCAATAGTACTAAAAGAATATCTTATAACTCTCTTAATTGCTTCTGTCATATATCCTCTGTTTAATTTATCTTTGTCCATTTTGTATCCTAAAAAACAAGATAAAAATCCTCCCATTACAATATTGGATAAAGCAACACTTCCTATTATATTTTCATCATTATCCTTTTCAAATATATAAAATTTTTGTAAATTACCATTTTCTATTTTGTTAATTTCATCTTCTATAATTTGCTTATGGTAATCTACAGTATAATAATCACTATGTTTTTTCGGTTCAAATTCAGATAAAAAATCTTTATTTCTAATATTAAAATCTAAAATAATATCTACAAACCTTTCATCTGATTTTTTCAAATTTAATCTTTCTGTTTCTAAAATTAATTTTTCTATACTCATCCAATCTCCCCCTAAATATTTTTTTCCATAATATAATTAACAAATACCATATTATTATGTTTTTTATTCTGTTTTTCAACTATGTTAAATCCTCTTTTTCTAAAAAAATCTTTTGCTGTAATACTTGCTTCTGTAGTTAATTTAGTAATACTTAGATTTTGAGCCTCTTGTTCAATTCCACTTAAAAGTATAGTTGCAATTCCTTGACCTTGATGATTTTTTGAAACATACATAGTATTAAGATATCCATCTTCCCTTAAATCGCTAAATCCTACAATTTTTTGATTAATAACTGCTACAGATGTTTTGTTTTCATATAAAAAATTCTCCCATTTTTTCTTTTCTGGTATCTTTGGTGCCCAAGCATTTACTTGTTCTAATGTATAGTCTTTTATATTTATACTATGAACTGTATTATAAAATAATTGAAGTACCTCTTTTAAATCTTTCTCGTCATATTTTCTTATTAGCATGTAATTACCTCAATTTCATATTAAATTTAATTGCAATATATTATACCAAACAATTATATATAAATACCAATTATACATTTATAGTATGTTTTAAAATAAATCAAAAAAAATATAATTGATAATGATTATCATTAATAGTATTGGGTATATCTTAAATAGAGAAAAATAAAAGGAGGAATTATTAATGAGTTTCAAATTACCAGAATTAGATTATTCTTATGATGCACTAGAACCAAATATAGATGCAAGAACTATGGAGATACATCACACAAAACATCATCAAGGATATACAAATAAATTAAATAATGCACTAGAAGGCCATAAAGACCTTCAAGATAAATCAATCGAAGATCTTCTAAAATCAATAGATACATTGCCAGAAGATATAAAAACTGCAGTTAGAAATAACGGAGGAGGTTTTTATAACCACTCTATATTCTGGAAAGCTATGAGTCCAAATGGTGGAGGAAAACCAGAGGGCGAATTACTTGAAAAAATAGAAAAAGCTTTTGATAGTTTTGATAAATTTAAAGAAGATTTTACTAATGCTGCAAAAACTAGATTTGGTAGTGGATGGGCTTGGTTAATTCTTAAAGATAATGGCGAATTGGAAGTTGTATCAACACCAAATCAAGATTCCCCTGTTATGGAAGATAAAAAAGTATTACTTGGTTTAGATGTATGGGAACATGCATATTATCTAAAATATCAAAATAAAAGACCTGATTATATAGAAGCATGGTGGAATGTTGTAAACTGGGACTATGTAAATGAAAGATATGAAAATTTAAAATAAACTAATATGATTAAGTCTCGAATATTCGAGGCTTAATTTAATTTTTCTAACTCTTTAGTATTTTTTCTTTCCCTATGAAGAATTTCTCCAACTATATCTCTTGATTTATCATCTAAATTACCTCTTAAAACTTTTTCAGCCATGTTTATTCCTTTTTTTTGACCTTCTAGAGCTTTATTTATTATATAATCATCATCCTTTTTATGAGTTTCAATCTTTAATTTTAATTCAGCCATATTCCCTTTAAGACCTAAATTTTCATCTGGCATCCCACCAATATTTTGAATATATTCAGATAATATAGCTATATTTTCTCTATGTCCTTTTTGTATTTCTTGAAAAACATCTTTATTTTTTTTGTTTTCTAATTTAGATATAAATACATTAAAAGAATCTAAAGCCATGTATTCTCCTTGTAATAAACTAATTAAAGCTTCTTCTATTTTTTTATTCATAATTTCACTTCCTTAATTTTTATACTTTTATTATTCTCATAATCTGTTCTAAATATGTTGGGATATTAGCAGGATATTCTTACTATATTGTAGAATTTTTAATATACTTAATAATATAGTAATTTAAAACTAAAGGAGGTTTTTTAATGAATGAAACATTAAGTGTATTGAATAATAGGATGTCTTTAAGAAGGTATAAAGATAAACCTATATCAGAAGAACATTTAGAACAAATTCTTTATTCTACAATGAGAGCGCCAACAGCTGGTAATATGATGCTTTACTCTGTATTAGTTATTAAAGATAAAGAAAAAATCAAAAGGCTAAGTAGCACCTGTGACAACCAAGCTTTTATAGCTAAAGCTCCATTAGTATTAATATTTCTAGCTGATATGCAAAGATGGACTGATTATCTTCACCATTGTGATATTGAAGATTTTTGTAAAGAAAAAGAAATGGAATATAATGGTCCAAATAATGCAGATCTTTTCTTGTCTATATCAGATACAATGATTGCAGCTCAAAATGCTGTTATTGCAGGAGAATCCCTTGGAGTCGGTTCTTGCTATATTGGAGATATTATGGAAAACTATGAAACACATAAAGTAATGTTTAATTTACCTGATAAAGTATTCCCTATTGGTATGCTTTGTCTTGGATATTATCCTGAAAAACTGAAAAAAACTCTAATACCTAGATTTAATAAAGAGTATATAGTGTTTGATGAAAAGTATAAAAGATTATCTTCAGAAGAGTTTGATGATATGTTCAAACATTTGAACGAAAATTTAAATCCTAATAACTCATTTGGAGCAAGAAATATTGGACAATTAATGTATTCAAGAAAATTCGGTGCTCCTTTCTTCAAAGAAATGGAAAGATCTGTGAAAGTTATTATGGAACATTGGAATAAATAATTACAAATTACCTCTATTAATGTTATAATAATTAAGCAAAAGAAAAAGAGGTGAAAAGTATGGATAAACTAGCAGGTAAAGGTTGTAAACAATTAATACCTGATGAAGATAAAATACCTTTAAAAGATATAGAAAGAAATATAATTAAGAGATATAGAAAATATCTTTGGTCTCCTTTTGTTAAAGCTATTTCTAATTATAACCTTGTAGAAGAGGGTGACAAAGTAGCTGTTGCTATATCTGGAGGAAAAGATAGCCTGCTTTTGGCTAAATTATTTCAAGAGCTTAAAAAACATGGTAATATAAATTTTGAAATAGAATTTTTAGCTATGGACCCTGGATATCATGAAGACATAAAAAAATTGCTGATAGAAAATTGCAACTACCTTGATATCCCCGTTAAAATATTTGAATCTAAAATATTTGAAATAGCAGATGAAAAAGCAAGTGAATATCCTTGTTATTTATGTGCCCGCATGAGAAGAGGTGCATTATACAGGAAATCTAAAGAGCTTGGATGTAACAAACTTGCACTTGGGCATCACTTTAACGATGTAATTGAGACAACTATGTTAAATGTGTTATATTCAGGTAATTTTAAAACAATGTTACCAAAACTAAAATCTCAAAATTATGAAGGTATAGAATTAATCCGTCCAATGTATTATATAAGAGAAGATGATATAGAGAGATTTACAGAGACAAGTGGTATATGGCCATTAAATTGTGCTTGCATGGTTGCTGCTAAAAAAATAGGAAATAAAAGATATGAAATAAAGGAACTTATTTCACAAATGAAAGAAAATTTTGTTGATGTGGATAAGTCAATTTTTAAAGCTGCAGAAAATGTTAATATAGATAGAATTCTTGGATATAAAAAAGATGATAAAAAATATTCATTTTTAGATTTTTATGATGAATAACGATAAAATGACTCCTAATATTAGGAGTCATTTTATTATGCAATTTTTCTAGCCATTATTACACCCATCACTGAAGCCATCATAAGTCCTCTAGTCCATCCACTAGAATCCCCCAATGCATATAAACCTTTAACATTAGTCATAAAATTATCATCTAATTTTATTTTATTACTATAAAACTTAACTTCTGGTCCATATAACAATGTCTCTCTACTTGCAAATCCAGGAACTACTACATTCAAAGATTCTATAAATTGAAGAATATTAAGCATTGGTCTATATGGTATTGCAGATGTAATATCTCCTGCTACAGCATCAGGTAATGTTGGATTAACATTGGATCTAGAAAGCTCTTCTTGCCATGTTCTTTTTCCATCTAATATATCACCATATCTTTGTACTAATATGTTTCCATCGCCTAACATATTAACTAATTGGGATACTTTTTTCCCATATTCAATAGGTTGATTAAAAGGCTCTATAAAATTATGGGAACTCAATATTGCTAAATTTGTATTGTTTGATTTTTTATCTTTATATGAATGTCCATTTACTATAGCTAAATTATCATCATAATTCTCTTGGCTTACAAATCCACCAGGATTTTGACAAAATGTTCTTACTTTATCTCTAAATGGTGATGGATATCCTATTAGTTTTGATTCATATAATACATTATTGACTTTTTCCATAACTTCATTTCTTACCTCTACTCTAACCCCTATATCTACAGTTCCCGATTTATGGCTAATATTATGTTTTATACACATATTTTTTAGCCAATCTGCTCCTTTTCTACCAGCAGCTATTATTACTTTATCTGATAATATTTTTTCTGTAGATTTTTTTCTCTTTGAATCTATTGTGATTATTCCTTTAATGTTATCATCCTCTATTATTAAATCTTCTACCAAAGTATCAAACATTATTTCTACTCCACTTTGAACTAAATACTGCTGTATTTTATAATATATCTCTTGAGCCTTTTCTGTTCCAAGATGTCTTATAGGGCAATCAACTAATTTAAGTCCAGCCTCTATTGATTTTCTTCTTATATCTTTAATTTCTTCGGTATTTTCAAGTCCTTCTACATTTTCATCTGCCCCAAACTCCAAATATATGTTATCAGTATAATTTATCATTTCTTGAGCAAATTTTTCTCCAATTAAATTAGGTAATTCTCCACCTACTTCAGGGCTCAAAGACAATTTGCCATCAGAAAATGCTCCTGCACCTGAAAATCCTGTAGTTATATGACAATATGGTTTACATGAAACACATTTAAATAATTCTTCCTTAGGGCAATGACGTTTTTCAATACTAGTTCCTTTTTCAATTAATAATATTTTTGTATCATATTTCTTTTTAATTAATTCTAAAGCAGTAAATATACCAGATGGTCCCGCACCTACAATTACTAAATCATAATTCATATAAACTCCCCCATTATAAATAGTCGAATATTATACTAATATTATATAATATAGTTCAGGTTTAGTCCAATATAATTCTAAAGTCCTCTTAATCCCTCTGGTTTATAAATATCTTCTTTTAATGCTTCATCAATTTCATTTAACAATCTATCTTTATCATCATTTAATGTTCCTTTAAGAGAAATATAATTTGACGCATGATTTGAACGGAATACACAATTTTTAACATTAAGATTTTCTATAAATAATTTTGTTTCTATCATAACTTCCTCTGGAGATAACAATTCAAAATTTCCTTCTATATAATCATTATATAATTCTGTATCCTCTTCCATCATTAATGTTAATAACCCTACATAATCAGGATTAATCTCATTTATTACTTTAGCTGAATCCATAGCATGTTCTTTGATATAATCTTTACCACCTAAACCAGATATCAATGTTACTGATAATTTTATGCCAGACTCCTTGGCTTTTTCTCCAGCTTTAATCATAGTTTTTCTATCTACACCTTTAGTAATTTTATTCAATATATCTTCATTTCCTGATTCTATCCCCATATACATAATACCTAATCCATTATCTTTCAACACTTTAAGATCATTTAAGCTTTTATTTAGTATATCTTTAGGTGTAGCATAAATACCTATCCTTTCACATTCAGGAAATATCCTTTTTATATGTTGTAAAATAATTAATAAATCCTCTGTTTTCAATATTAAAGCATCACCATCAGCTAAAAATATTCTTTTTATATTTTTATAATATTCCCTTGCAGAATTTAAATCTTCTAATATATCATCTAATTTTCTTATTCTGAATTTTTTCTCCTTATACATACTGCAAAATGTACATTTATTATGAGCACAACCAATTGTTGCCTGTACTATTAGACTCCTAGCTTCACTAGGGGGCCTAAAAACTCTTCCTTCATATCTCATCTTTTTTCCTCCACTCTTATTTCAACTAAAAATAATCCAGTATAAATCTTTACTTGCCTTTTGAAAATATCCCACTTTTAAATAATTCTATATAATATTATAGTACAAAAAAAGATAAAATTACAAATGTCCAAATCAAGTTGCTCACAATTGGCAGGCTTAGTGCTTACCTTTTTGAAATAATAAACCCTCCATTAAAACACCAGACTTTGAATCTATAGTATAATTGATAAAATAGGAGGTGGTGGCAATTGAAAACATACAAAACTTCGGAGGTTGCTAAAATAATTGGCATACACCCCAATACCGTTCGTTTTTATGAGGAATGGGGATTAATACCAAAAGCAGATCGTAAGCCCAATGGATATAGAGTTTTTACGATTTTTCATATTGATCAGCTAAAGCTTGCCAGAATTGCTTTTAAGATAGAGATCCTTCAAAATGGCTTAAGAAAAAAAATTGTAGAAACAATAAAAGCTTCGGCAAATGGGGACTTTGATAAAGCAATCTCTTTAGCGAAAGAGTATCTACATCTTATACACAAAGAACAGAAAAATACCAAGGAAGCAATCAATATAGCAAAACAGATTTTATACGGAAAAACCTCATCTGATAGGTTGTGTTTGAAACGCAAAGAGGTTTCTGAGTATTTGAATATTTCTATAGATAAACTACGAAATTGGGAATTAAATGGTCTATTGTCCGTTAAGCGAAAACAAAATGGCTACCGTTTTTATACAAGCGTGGATATTGAAAGGCTAAAAATAATACGGTCACTCCGATGTGCCAATTATTCATTAGAAGCTATATTGAGAATGCTCAATGCTATGTCTGTAAATCCACAGATAAATATGGAGAAAGTATTGAATACTCCTAAAAGTGATACTGACATTATTTCTGTGTGTGATAAGTTGATTCTATCTTTACAGGAAGCAGCCCAAAATGCGGAATTGATAATAGAAATCCTAAAGGATATGAAAGTTAAATTTAATAACCCTCCATATTAACACCAACCTTTTTTCTACTGTTATAATTAGTTAGTCAATAACAGTAGAAGGAGGTTTTTTAAATGAAAGAAATCATTAAAGTAAAGCAGCTATCCAAATCTTATAACGGTTTAATAGCAATCCAAAACTTGGATTTGTCAGTACAGTACGGTACGGTATTTGGGCTGCTTGGTGCAAACGGTGCAGGAAAAAGTACTACAATCGAATGTATATTAGGTACAAAGAAACCTGATACAGGAGAAATATCAATTTTAGAAATGAATCCCTTCCTTCAAAGAAAACAACTTTTTGAAAATGTGGGTGTTCAGTTTCAAGAAGCAAATTATCAAGATAAGATTACTGTAGCTGAGCTATGTGAGGTCACACAGTCACTCTACAAAAATACTGTAGATTATCGAGAATTGCTGAAGCAGTTTGGAATATCTGACAAAACCAAAAGTATGGTCAAAGAACTTTCTGGCGGTCAGCGTCAAAAATTATTTATTGTTTTAGCACTAATACCAAATCCTAAAGTGGTATTTTTAGATGAACTGACCACAGGACTTGATGCTAGAGCAAGACGAGAGGTATGGAAAATTCTATATGATTTAAAATCAAAAGGTTTGACTATTTTCTTAACCTCTCACTTTATGGACGAAGTTGAGCTATTGTGTGATAAAATCTGCATATTGAAAAAAGGACAGGTGATATTTCATGGAACAGTAAAGGAAGCAGTTTCCGCAAGTCCTTTTGAAAAATTTGAAGATGCTTATTTATGGTATTCAGACGAGGAGGTAATGGACAATGAGAACATTTAGTACAATGCTGAAAAATGAGTTGAAACTATCCCTACGTGGTATGGATATGTTTATTTTTGCTATTTGTATGCCACTTGTTGTTTTAATAATCTTGGGAGTGATATATGGAACTAAGCCCGCATTTAATGGTGCGCAATATAGTTTTTTAGAGCAATCTTTTGGGGCTTTAACCACTATCGCTATTTGTGCAGGAGGTGTTATGGGACTTCCATTGGTAGTCTCGGATTACAGAAGCAGAAAGATATTAAAGAGATTTAAGGTTACACCTGTAAGTCCCGCAATGATATTGGTAGTACAGGCTGCCATTTATACACTTTACTCTATTGTTTCATTGTTGTTACTTTATGCCGTTGCAGCAACTTTCTTTGATTTTCAGTTGCTTGGTTCTCCCTTTGTTTTCTTGGGTGGTTATTTGTTGGTAATGCTTTCAATGTTCAGTATTGGTATGATGGTAGGAGGTATTTCGCCGAATACCAAAATTGCAAGTGCTGTTGCAAGCATTTTATATTTTCCAATGCTCATTTTTTCAGGTGCAACTTTACCTTATGAGATAATGCCCAATACTTTGCAGAAAATAGCTGATGTACTGCCACTGACACAGGGGATAAAACTACTGAAAGCAGCTTCTTTAGGTTTATCCATTGATGATGTCATAATCTCTATAATTATTATGATAGCCCTTGCAGTAATTTGTATTGCAGTTTCCCTGAAGTTTTTCAAATGGGAATAGTAATACATTTCGAATAAATTTTGTCTCCTATATATAGGAGTAAATTACACAATGATAAATAAAAAAGGCTATGCGACATTAAAAAGATGATTTCTGCATTTAGCAGGAATCATCTTTTTAAATCCCAATTTTTATATATTCTTTATAGTAAATGATATATTATCCTCCTCCATATGATTTGATTAGATTTTGAAATACTGTGATTGTATAATGAACACCTTAATCCGAATGTATAAAGGCGTTAGTCCAGAAGATAAATTATAGCATAATGTAAATACTTCTCTCATAATTACTCTTTTTTGTAAGATACAGGCTTTGCATATTTAAATTCTCTAATTTCAAAATATCTAGGAATTTTAATATTGTCATATTCAGTTATTTCTATTTCAAAACCATAACTTTCCATTTTATCTATAGTTCCATTAGACAACGTTAATACTGATTGAATATCACCTAAAGACCCTATAGCCTTTATTTTAATTGGTGCACTTATTGGTTTACTGTTGAAGCTTAGATCTTCTCCTACCTTTATCATTTTTGAAAATAATGTATGTCTAAGATCATTTATAGCTATAGCTTCTATACCTGTCCCGTTAAGATCGTTAATTATCTTTAGAATAAAATCATAATCTTCTTCTATAGAAATAGGATATTCATAAGAGTCTTGAGAATTTGGATTATTTATAACTATCTCTACACCTTTACCTTCTACTTCTTTATACCCTGTAAACATCTTATATTTATCAAGTTCTTTAGAAAGTTCTTTCACATAGTCACTTTCTTTAGATATTTTAGATTCATGTTTTCTAATTTCATTCTCCAAATTTTTAAGTTCATTCATTAATGACTCTTTTTCTTTTTCTAAATTTGAGAGTTCATTTACTAATTCTTTATTTTTTTGACTCGGTATGAAATTAGGTCCTACTAAGGTATTTACCGTTTTATACTGAATAGCAATTATTATACCAAGTATTACGCATACTGTAATTATTAAGGACTTAGAGAACAGATTTTTCATTTACTACCTCCTAATTTATCTTAAAACCATAGGGTTCTTATATATTAAATGTTTTTCATTTAAATATTTTACTATTTTTTCTATAAATTCTAATTTATATTTTATACCATTTAACCTTTTAATTGCAAGAAAACTTTAGATTGTAGAGTTCTATAAGGTTTTAATATTGTTATTTACTACTATTGAAAAAGATATTACTATAAAATTTCATACATCGTATCCTTAGACTAATTAGTTTAAGGATTTTTATAGTTATGAATCTTCATATATGGTAAAATATAGATGTTAGGTTGAAAGATTTAAAGCTTGCTATAAAGATTAAATTAATTGTTTGTATTTGTGTATGGAGGTGTAAATGATTAAAAAAAGCAAAAAAATTACGAGTTTAATTATTGTATTATTACTATTATTAAATATCTACTTTATTTATAACATAAATAAAGTAGATAAGAAAATGAAATCTTTAAAGCATAATATGTTAGCACGTTCTGATATAGAAATGGATAACGCACTTAAAAACATTAGTACACTAAATGATAAGTGGGAAGAAATAAGTGATGCTGAAAAAGTGAAGTACTTAGAGAGAGCAGATAGTAACCTTATATTAGCAATGGAATTAATGAGCAGAGCCGACAAGTTTTTTCTACCTGTAAAAACATATAGAGATGGAGTATACACTTTAGAAGAAAAAATAATAAATAGCATCGATGAAAATACACAAAAGGAATATATTAAAGGATTAGAAAATGATTTTAGAGTTCTTTCAATATTCATAACTAATAACTTCATAGTTTCAGATATTAAAAAAGAAGAAGCGAACAAGAAATGGAAAGATGAAGTGAAATATTTGAAAACTAAGGAAGTAAAGTACTGATTAATAAATGATACATAATCTTTATAAACAGAGTGAATGTTGAATAGTTAAGCTTAGCTAATTAATATTTAAAGGAGGAATTTTATATGACAAATATCTTGCCTACGATTTGGATGTTAATTTTATTGCCTTTATATTTAGGAATACCGGTAATAACTTTATATTTTGTAATTAAAATAGCGATAAAAAAATCAATAAAAGAATTAAAAGATGAAAATATTCTATAATTAAAGAGATACAACATTTATACAGTAATAATGAGTCTCTAGATAAATCTATAAAATCAGAAATATAAAGAAAATTCACTTAATAAACTTTTATACTATGTCATAAAAATATTTAATATTGAGTAAAGCTCATAGATAATAGATATGGAATGAGGGAATATATTGAAAAAAGATAAATATGAAAATTTATTAAAACATTTTTATTGGGGAAATTTTGATACGGGTGTCATCTTCATATTTCTTTCCCTTTTTATTTGGGATAAGACTGAAAACATGATAACTGTTGCAATAGCTTTTTCAATTCCTATTATTATTGATACACTTATTGATTATTTTTTTTCTTATTTAAGTGATAAAAAAAGCAGAATAAAGCTTATAATAATTGGTAATATAGGATCTTCAATATTTTTAAGTTTATATGGTTTTTCTATCAGCATATATATGCTATATGGATTTATTTTTTTAAAATCTTTATTTGCTAAACTGTATCAAAGTTCACTACAACCTTATATAAGAGAAAACATTGAAGAACACGAATACATGGAATTTATCGCAAAAAGAAACATAAAAATTAGTGTAGGAGCTTCAATCGGTGGATTTACTCTTATGTTTTTATATGGATTTACTCAGAGTCTTCCTTTAGTTTTTATTGTTTCAGGATTGATAGAATTATATTCCACAGTATATTTATTAAAACTTAATGATACAAAAGCTCACAGAAAGAAAACAAAGGAAGATTTAATAGATTTAGATTGGATAAAGTATATTACATTAATTTACACAATTGAGGGTTTTGCGATAGCTTTAATAATGAATAGAATGATTATATACATGCATGAATTTCAAAAAGTATCAATGCAAAATGTGGGTTTGATTTTTTTTATAGTATATGGGATCTCTAATATTATGGCATCTAAACTATATAAGGGCTTTAATAAAACATCATTAAAAACAATGCTAATAGTTTCATTTGTTTCTCAAGCAATATTATTAACTTTATTTACAATTATAAATCAAATATATATTGTTGTTGCTGTTTGGTTTTTCTTTGAGTTAGTATCTAATATAACTGACATCTATTCTAGAGATAAGATAAACCGTAGTATTTTTACAAATATAGGCAAAAAACTCTCTAAGTTTAGAATTACTATTGCCTTAGGCAATGTTTTAGGACAACTTGTAATAAGTAAAATTTGGGATGGATTAGGAGTTAGTATTAGTTTTTATTTTTCAAGTGTAGTTTTAATCATTTTATCATTTATTATTTTGTTTAAGAATAATAAAGACTTCGAAAAAAATTAATCTTAGTCTTGTAATAAATATGAGCTTTTCTTAATAGCCATTGAGTAAAACTCAATTAAAATAAATTAAATTTTGAGGAGGTTTTAAAATGAAAAAAAGATTATTATTAATTTTTACTATCACAACAATGACAGTTATATTATTAGCAGGCTGTACTCAAATAGAAGATGAAATTTCAAAAGAAGAAGCACAAGAATTGGTTATTGAAAAGCATAGTGGAAATATTGGAAACGTAGAGATAAGATATATAGAAATTAAAAATAATAAATATATTGTAGAATGGGAAAATGAAGAGAACTTAGAAAGAGGTATAGATGAAGTTGATAAAAAAGGAAATGTGAAGATGATAGAAACAGAAATAGAATAATATATAGTTTGATTTAGCTGAGTTTTACTTAATATTAATTGAGTAAAATTTAAAAATTTATTAATATTTACTCTTTCAAAAAAAGCAAATATTAAGGAGGGACGATGTAATATGTCCGAAGATAACAATAACAACCAAAATAACAAAAATTATTATTTGGGTTATGGAATTGGTTTTGGATTACTTGGTGGTGCTTTGCTTGCAGTAATCCTTGGATTATTTCTTAATACTCCACTAGTTTGGGCTTTCGCACCTGGCTTTGGAATGTTAGCTGGAATGATTATCGGCATTGCAATGGATACAAATAAAAATAAGGGATAAATAATTTTCAAAGAGCTAAATATCACATATGATGAATTAGAGATACTTAATTGAGGGAATTTTAATACTTTATATAGAAGTTTATAATTTCAAAATAATAGAGAAATATGCAACGAAAATATTTTTATTGCATATTAAAAATGAAAGTAATAATTATTAAGTTAATGGTCGTTTATATTAGGGGGGATTGTATGATATTTTTTCAAATTGTAATTGAAATTATCTTGTTCTTTTTTGTATTTTTTATGACTTTTCAGATTACAACAATCATTCATGAGTTTGGTCATGCTATACCAGCATTAATCTTAACTAGAGATAGAGTAAAAATAACATTAGGTAGATTAGATAAAAATAATAAAAAGTTTAAACAAATAAGCTTAAGAAGATTAGACATTGAAATTAAAAGTTTTAGTCCTTTCATAGGATTTGCACATTGGAAATCATCTCAGCTTACAAAATACCAAAGGATAGTTATTCTTGCTGGTGGACCAATTTTTTCTCTAGTTCTTGCTATTATAATGGTATTTATAAGTATAGGTTCAGAAGGTAAATTCTTAATGGGAATATTTAATTTTAAAGAAATAACTATACTAGCGAGAAATATAGCATTAGTATCATTTTTATTTACATCTATTCCAATAATATATCCAAATTGGTGGGGGGATTATGGCGATTATCCTAGTGACGGACATCAGATATTAAAATTAATTAAAGATAATGAAATTAATTAAGACATACTTTTTTAAACTATGTAGTATGATAAGGTGAAATTGAGTTTACATAAGTGACTGACGAATTCATTTTACCCACTAGTTATGAAATCTCGTATGTGGTCAAATATAGATCCTAAATTGAATAAAGCTCAATTCAAGGTAGGATTTTATAGCTCTATTATTTTAATTTATTTTGTTGATATAAATTAAAATAATATATTAATAGTACTAATTAATGCATGTGCTACCTTATTTATAATGTTTGGATTTCTAATGGGAGGGATTTGAGCTCCATTAATCCTAGTAATAAAAATGATTTTGCGTTTTATACCACTTTCTTGGATTTACAGATTAATGTCTTCTTTATTTTTATAATTAAAAGTTTTTTTATTATGATTATATTAAAAAAATATATAGATTAGCATATTAATATAAAAAGATATTGACAATATAAAAAGAATAGTATAATATAAGGATGAACAATGTTCAGGAGGGACATAAAGAGTGGAAAACTATAATGTAAATTATAAAGAGATTATCTTATCTAAAGCTAAAGAAATTGCCATGAATGAAGGTATAATCAAAATAAATATCCGTACTGTAGCAAAAAACAGTGGTATTGCTATTGGAACAGTATATAACTATTTTCCCTCAAAGGGTGATTTGCTAGTAGCTGTTATTGAAGACTTCTGGGAAGGAGTTTTTAAGGATATTGATTGGAGAGGTTTAGCAGATAATAATTTTTATGACAATCTAGAAAAAGTTTATAGTGTTTTACATGATTATCTTCACAACTTTAAAGAGAATTGGCTAGAACAGTTGGCTCTGCTAAAAACACAGGAGAAATTAATTGGAAGACAAAAAGAAGATGAATATTTCCAAAAGATGTATAGTAAAATAATATTATTAATAGATATGGATAGTAATTTACAACAATATCAATGGTCGCAAACTATTTCAAAAGAAAATATGGCAGAGTTTATATTCGAAAATATGCTAATTATGCTTAAAAAAGAAAAAGGGGATATGAAATTTTTTATTGAACTCTTAAAAAAAATAATGTCAAATTGAAATCATACTAGGTATGATTTTTTATTTGAACAATCATGAACAATGTTCACTAATATATTAAGGGGTGATTAGATGCAAGCTATCATGGAAACTTTATTTGATGCATTATATTTGACTAGTGTAATTACTATAGGGATTATAATGATATTAAAGGGTGGAAATAATAAACAATTTAAATTATTTGGAATTATGGCAGTTGTACTAGGAGTAGGAGACTCTTTTCATTTAATACCTAGAGCATATGCTCTTCTTACTACAGGTCTAGAAAATAATGTTGCTGCACTCGGAATCGGGAAGTTTATTACATCTATTACGATGACAATTTTTTATGTGATTCTATATTATATATGGAGACAACGTTATAATATTAAAGGACGTAAAGAGATTACATTTACTATTTATGCTTTGGCTATTGTAAGAATAATATTATGTTTTTTACCTCAAAATGAATGGTTAAACCACAATTCACCTGTTTCATGGGGAATATATAGAAATATCCCATTTGCCATTATAGGAATTATAATTATATATATATTCAATTCAGAAGTTAAAAAACATGGTGATAAAAATTTTAAATTTATGGCTTTAGCTATTATACTATCTTTTGCATTATATGTACCAGTTGTATTATGGAGCAATGTATTTCCATTAGTCGGTGTACTAATGATACCTAAAACTCTTGCTTATGTTTGGATAGTACTTATGGGATATAATGAACTTAGATTGGAATCTAAAAAGAAAGTAATATAAAAAATATATTAAATATGGAGGTATAAATAAATGAATCGTTATATAAAAACTGCAATTTATTATGCTATACTTGGACTTGCAACAGGTGTCTTTTATAGAGAATTCACTAAATTTAATGGAGTAGATGGAGAAACATCTTTAGCTTTTATACATGTTCATACATTGATTTTAGGTATGATATTTTTTCTAATTCTTTCGTTATTTGAAGATAAATTTCATATAAGTACTTTTAAAAGTTTTAAGGTTTTTAATATTTTTTATAATGTTGGACTTATGACAACTATAGGAATATTTTTAGTAAGGGGTATTACAGAAGTGTTAGAATCAAACATTAGTAGAGGTCTAGATAAAGCTTTAAGTGGAATAGCTGGGCTTGGACATATTTCTCTATCAATTGGACTTATAACAATGCTTTTAATTTTAAATAAAGCATCTAAAAAATTGAATAATCAAACACAAAAAATATAATTGCATTTTAGCTCATAGGGTAGAGAAAAACTATACAACCATTAATATTACTAGGATAGAGCAAAGTTTTTGATCTATCCTTTTCTATTTTTCTTATTTTTTTATAACATATTAATTAATTATAATATGTAAAAGTTAAAAACCTACTATTGGAATATTTTCTTTCAAAACTTTTTTAATAAATTTATCATCTTCTTTTTCTCTTTGATTAATTAATATTATCCCGTTAACTATAAGTTTATATGTTAAATCTATCTTTTTTAGCAATATTTATATCACTTATCATAGTTGAATAATTCAACAAGTACAAGCATATATTTTAAAAAGGAAAAGTATCTATACAAATAACTTAACATAAAAATTAATATTAACTATTTAATTAAGTGTGTTAATACACCAAAAAGAAAGGGGTCTTAATGTGAAAAAAATTATTAATAATCCAGAAAATGTTGTAAATGAAATGCTAGAAGGAATAGTAAAGGCTCACCCTAAGTATGTAAGAAGAATTGAAGGTACAGATGTTTTAGTTAGAAAAACATCACCAATAAAAGGTAAAGTAGCTTTAGTTAGTGGAGGAGGTAGCGGTCATGAACCTTCTCATGCTGGATTCGTAGGAAAAGGAATGTTAAATGCAGCAGTATCAGGAGAAGTATTTACTTCACCAACTCCAGATCAGGTTTTTGAAGCTATTAAAGCAGTAGATGGAGGAAAAGGAGTTCTATTAATAATCAAAAATTATACAGGAGATATAATGAACTTTGAAATGGCTGAAGAAATGGCTGAACTTGAAGATATTAAAGTAAAACATGTTGTAGTTAATGATGATGTTGCTGTTGAAGATAGCACCTATACATCAGGTAGACGTGGAATAGCTGGAACTATTTTAGTTCATAAAATAGCAGGAGCTGCTGCTGAAGAAGGTATGAGCTTAGAAGATGTTCAAAGAATCGCTCAAAAAGTTATTAAAAATGTTAGATCTATGGGTATGTCATTATCTTCTTGTATTGTTCCTGCTGCAGGAAAGTCAAGTTTCGAATTAGAAGAAGATGAAATGGAAGTAGGGTTAGGTATTCATGGGGAGCCTGGAACTCATAGAGAAAAGATTAAAAAAGCTGATGAAATCACTAAAGAATTATTAGATAAAATACTAGAAGATATTGAAATAAAAAAAGAAGATGAAGTAGCAATATTAGTAAATGGCTTAGGTGCAACTCCTCTTATGGAACTTTATATAATGAATAGACACCTTCATAAATTATTAAATGATAAAAATATTAAAATATATAACACAATAGTTGGTAATTTTATGACTTCATTAGAAATGGCAGGAGCTTCTATCACTATATTAAAACTTGACGATGAATTAAAACAATTACTTGATTCAATTGCTGATACACCAGCCTTTAAAAATATTTGATTATACAGAGGAGAATAACTATGATATCAAATACTTTACTTATAAAAATATTAAATAATATAGCTATTACTATAAAAGAAAATA
The DNA here is from genome assembly GCF_009911265.1 of Senegalia massiliensis. Classification (NCBI taxonomy): domain Bacteria; kingdom Bacillati; phylum Bacillota; class Clostridia; order Eubacteriales; family Clostridiaceae; genus Senegalia; species Senegalia massiliensis. The sequence continues at coordinate 35,593 of NZ_QXXA01000006.1, forward strand.
AAGAATATTTAACTCATCTAGACTCAGTTATAGGGGATTCTGATCATGGATTTAATATGAACAAAGGCTTTAACGAGGTAAGACAAAAATTAGAACCTCTACAAAATAAAGATTGTGGAACTATACTTAAAAATGTTGCTATGACACTTATTTCAAAAGTGGGTGGAGCTTCAGGTCCTCTTTATGGAACTGCTTTTTTAAAAGCATCAGTAGTTATAAAAGATAAATATGAGATTAGTGAAAAAGATTCTATAAAAATGTTTGATGAATCAATTAAAGGAATTATATCAAGAGGTAAAGCTAAACAAGGAGATAAAACAATGTTAGATGCTCTTATCCCAGCATATCAAATTTATAAAGATTCAATAAATAAAGGAAATAGTATTGAAATAGCTATTTCACAAGCTCAAAAAGCAGCATACGAAGGAGTAGAATATACAAAGACAATAAAAGCTACAAAAGGAAGAGCTAGCTATCTAGGAGATAGAAGTATTGGTCATCAAGATCCTGGAGCTACTTCTAGCTATTTGATATTAAAATCTATATCAGATACTTTAAATAACATAAATAAATAAATTTAAATATTTTAAAATCGGGTGATAAAATGATAGGTATTGTAATAGTATCTCATAGCCATAAAATAGCAGATGGTGTTATAGAGCTAAGTAGTCAAATGGCACAATCAAATATAAATATAATACCAGCTGCAGGAACAGATGATGGTAGAATAGGAACTGATGTTATAAAGATTAAAAATGCTATAATTAAAGCAGATACAGGTGAAGGTGTAATAGTTCTAGCTGATATAGGAAGTTCTGTCATGAGTACAGAAATGGCTTTTGAAATGTTAGATGATGAACTTAGACAAAGAGTTTTTATTGCTGATGCTCCTCTCGTTGAAGGTGCTATAGGTGCTGTTGTACAGGTATCTATTGGCGGTGATTTAAATCAAGTGAAAAAAGCTGCAGAAGAGGCAAAAACTATTGTAAAAATAATTAATTAGCAAAAAAAGCTAATTAAAAATCTATTCTATTATTAAGTTTAATATAAAAAAGAATTCGATCTAAAAAGATCGAATTCTTTTTTATATTTCGTTTTTGTTAATTCTATTTATTAAATCTTCTACTTTTCTTCTAATTATTTCTCTAGTTTCTCTAAAGTCTTTTATGGATCCTCCTGATGGGTCTTCCAATCCCCAGTCTTCATTATGACTATTAGGAACATAAGGACACACTACATTACATCCCATAGTAATTAATATATCAATTTTTTGTGGAATGTCCTTTAATAACTTTGGATAGTGACCTTTCATATCTATTCCCACTTCTTCCATTACTGATACTGCTTTAGGCTTAACTTCATGATACTCTTCTGTTCCTGCAGAGTAGATTTCCATTATATCATTACCTAATTTTTTAGCCCAGGCTTCAGCCATTTGAGATCTACATGAATTATGAACACATAAAAATGCAACTTTCTTTTTCATATCATCTAACTCCTTATATATTATCTATCATAAGCAAACCAACTTTTAGTATTATTTGCTATTTTAACAAGTGTAAGCATAACTGGAACCTCAACAAGTACACCTACTACAGTTGCCAGTGTTGCTCCTGATTCTAGTCCAAACAATGAAATTGCTACTGCAACAGCTAATTCAAAAAAGTTAGATGCACCTATCATTCCAGCTGGAGCTGCTATATTATGTGGTAACTTCCAAACTTTCGCCCATAAGTAGGCTATAAAGAAAATTAAAAATGTTTGAATTATAAGTGGTACAGCTATAAGAGCTATATCAATAGGATTATCCACAATTGTTTCACCCTGAAAAGAGAATATTATTATAAGTGTTAATAATAGTCCTATAATTGTGATGTTGCTAAATTTAGGGATATACACTTTTTCAAAATATTCTTGCCCTTTATTTTTAGTTATAATAAATCTTGACAACCAACCTGCTACTAAAGGAATAACTACAAATAATACTACAGATAAAAATAAAGTATTCCAAGGAATTGATATATCTCCTATTCCTAATAAAAATGCAACTATTGGAACAAATGCCATTAATATAATTAAATCATTTGTAGCTACTTGTACCAATGTATATGCAGGATTACCTCTGGTCAAATGACTCCAAACAAATACCATTGCAGTACAAGGTGCTGCTCCTAAAAGTACAGCTCCTGCTAAATATTCTTTTGCTAATTCAGATGATATAAAGTCTTTAAATACTATATTCAGAAAAAAACTTGCTATCAAATACATAGAGAAAGGCTTAATAAGCCAATTAGATATCCATGTAATAATAAGTCCTTTAGGTGTTTCTTTAACTTTTTTAACACTATGAAAGTCAACTTTTAGCATCATTGGATAAATCATTAACCATATAAGTATTGCTACTGGTATAGAGACATTTGCATACTCAAATTTACTTAATAAATTTGGAATTCCAGGTAAATATACCCCTATACCAATTCCTATTGCCATACATAAAGCTACCCAAATTGTAAGATACTTCTCAAAAAAGCTTATGCCCGATTTTAACACTTCTTTCTTTTGCATATTACCTTTCCTTTTCTATATACTTAATTATTTCTTTTGCTTTATTCACTTTTCCACTTGATATAACTTTTTCATCTATAACAAGTGCAGGAGTTTTCATTACTCCATATTTCATAATTTCTTGAACCTCAGTTACTTTTTCAACTTCTGCATCAATCTTTAATTCTTTTACAGCTTCCTTTACATTGTCTACAACCTTATCACATTTTGCACATCCTGAACCTAAAACTTTGATTTTCATTATAAATCACTCCTATTTTTTATTTTATATTAATAAATATCCAAAAATATTAAATAAATAACCTATAATTAATATGCCTATTGTTACTATAACTATAAATAACCCTAAAAGCTTCTTTTTTACAACCTTTGAAAGCATAACCATTGAAGGAAAAGATAAAGCAGTAACACTCATCATAAATGCTAAAGCTGTTCCAAGTCCCACTCCTTTAGCAACTAATGCTTCTGCAATAGGTAAAGTTCCAAATATATCTGCATACATAGGAATTCCTACAAATGATGCAATTATTACAGAATACCAATTTTCTTTTCCAAGTACAGCAGATATGAAACTCTGAGGTATATAATTATGAATAGCAGCTCCTATACCCACTCCAATTAGTATATATAACCATACTTTATTTATTATATCTATAACCTGATTTTTAGAAAATTCAAGTCTTTGTTTTATACTAAGATCTTCTTCCCCATTGTTATGAACAGGATTATTAAATACAAAAGGTTCAACATATTTTTCTAATTTCATTTTACTTATAATTCCGCCGCCAATTACAGCAAGTATTATTCCAACAACAACATAACTAATAGCAATCTGCCAATTAAATATACTAGCAAGTAATATAACTGATGCTAAATCTACAAGTGGAGAAGATATTAAAAATGAAAATGTAACTCCTATAGGAAGTCCCGCACTTGTAAAACCTATAAAAAGTGGTATTGATGAACAAGAACAAAATGGAGTTACAGTTCCTAAAAGTGCTGCTAAAATATTAGCTTTTATGCCATTAAATCTACCTAGTATTCTCCTAGTTCTTTCAGGTGGAAAAAAAGATTGAATATATGAAATCGAAAAAATTAAAATAGATAATAATATAAATATCTTAATTACATCATATATGAAAAAATGTATACTATTACCTAACTTTGTTGATATACTCAAATTAAATACATCTTCAACAAAAATTCTAACTAAATTAGAAAGCCAATCCATCTTTAATAATTGTGAATTTATAAACTCAAATATAAACACTAAAAACTCCCCCTATTATCTATCTCATCAAAGAAATCCCTTAACATATTTATACTTTGTTTATTTAAACAGTATTTCATCCATTTCCCATCTTTTCTACTGTTAATAAGATTAGCTTCAGATAATATTTTCATATGATAGGAAAGAGTTGGCTGAGATATATTAAATTGCTCTAATAATTCACAAGCACAAAGCTCTCCATATGAAATCATATCAAAAATTTTTACTCTTGTAGGATCACTTAATGCTTTTAGCATTAAAGCATTATCTATATAACCTTTTTCCATAAATTCACCTCCAATAAGCTAAATTAAATATTTAAAATTATAAACAATGTTATTATACATATAGATAATTATCTATATGTATAATAACATTATATATTTATAACTGTCAATATGTTCTTTGAAATTATTTCATATCTCTAGTTGATACTAAGTCCACTCCTGTATCTCCTATATTTTTTATTATAATATCTCCTACATTTATAGGGGATGTTACAGTAACCTGATTTATGAAATCCATAATCTCGAATATCTTATCTTTAGGAACTGCGTCTTTTGTCTTTACTGGAAGTCTTTCTAATAACCCATCTTTTACTTTAACGGTTGATGTAATAATACGTGTAGGGTTTTTCATTTCTTTTATACCATAGGACTCGCCTCTATTACATTTATTTCCACTTACTCTATATCCCTCTTGTCTTTCTTCGTCTTTTTCTATAAGCAAACTACATCCTATAGGACATACTATACAAGTTATTCTTTTATTATCCATATTATAATTCCTCCAACAATTCTACTATTATATTTTGAGTATCAGAAGGTATCTTTTCTTTATCTAAATTTATCATTTCCATTTCCCCTGGTGTTAATTGTCTTTCCTTTTTCTTATATATAGTTTTATCATCAGCTTTTATTTGGATATATGTATTTTTATAAACATCAGTTACTCTAGTAAATAATTTTAATTTACTCTCTAAATTTTCATATCTTACATGATGAGGAATTATATACTTTATTCCATTTCCAGAGGTAGTTTTTATTTTTCTATCTATATATTTAATCTCCCCTTTAATATATTTAGCTGCAAATTTTCCAGCTCTTCTACTTTCTTCTGTAACAAAATCTACTAAATCGTGAACATGAACTACATTACCACAAGCAAATATACCTTCCACAGAAGTTTCCATAGATTCATTTACTATAGGACCTGATGTTGTATTATCAAATTCTAACCCTATATCACTTGACAATTCATTTTCTGGTATAAGACCTACTGATAATAATAATGTATCGCATTCATAATATTTCTCTGTTCCTTTGATAGGATTTCTTTTTTCATCAACTTTTGCTACCCATAGCCCCTCTAATCTATCATTTCCTTTTATATCAATTATAGTGTGACTTAGAAATAAAGGTATATCATAATCATCAAGACATTGAACTATATTTCTATTAAGCCCTCCTGAATAAGGCATTATTTCAGCTACTCCTAAAACTTCAGCTCCCTCTAAAGTAAGTCTTCTTGCCATAATTAACCCTATATCTCCAGATCCTAATATAAAGGCTTTTTTACCTACCATATATCCTTCCATATTAATATATCTTTGTGCACTTCCTGCAGTTAATATACCTGCAGGTCTTTTCCCAGGTATTGCAAGTGCTCCTCTTGTTCTTTCTCTACAACCCATAGCAAGTATTATAGCTTTAGCTTTTATTTGCATAAACCCATCTTCTCTATTTATTGCTTTTATATTTTTATTTTTATCTATATCTAAAACCATTGTATCAATTTTATAATCTATACCTTTTTCTTTTAGTTGTTTTATAAATCTATTTGCATATTCTGGTCCTGTCAACTCTTCATTAAAAACTTGTAACCCAAATCCATTATGAATACATTGCTGTAGTATACCACCTAACTCTCTATCTCTTTCTATAACTAATATATCTTTTATCCCATTTTCATTAGCCTCTATAGCAGCTGCAAGACCAGCAGGTCCTCCCCCTATTATTACTAATTCTATTTTATTCATAACTATATGCCTCCTTTCCCTTATTAGTCTCACCCACTAAAATATTAGAATTATTGTTATCTTTTATAACTTTGTCATAAGCTATATTTAACTCTCTAGATAATATTTCTACTATTCTAGGACCACAAAATCCCCCTTGACACCTTCCAGCTCCTGGTCTAACTCTACGTTTTATTCCATCAACAGTAGTAGCTCCTGCATTCCTATTTATTGCTTCCACTATTTCACCTTCAGTTACCATTTCGCATCTACAAATAATTTTGCCATATCTACTATCTTGTTTAATCAATTCATTCTTTTCTTTATCTTCTAATTCCATAAATACTATAGGCTTTTTTCTAATAGGATTAAAATCTGTTTTTAATTCTATTTCTTTAGATATATTTAATATTAATTTAACTACATATTCTGCAATTGCTGGAGATGAAGATAATCCTGGAGATTTAATTCCTGCTACATTTATAAATCCTTTAGCATCTTGGGCTTCTCCTATAATAAAATCTCCTGTCCCAGGATGGGCACGAAGTCCAGCAAAAGTTCTAATATTCTTATGAAATGGTATATCTTTTGAACTTATATTAGATACATTCTTTACAAATTCTAATCCTTCAAATGTAGTTTCTATGCCTTCTTTATCATTAATATTTTCAGCATTAGGACCTATTAACATATTCCCATGTACAGTAGGGGTTAATAATACTCCTTTGCCTCGTTTGGTAGGACATTGAAATATAACTGTATTAATAAAATCTGTACCTGTACCTTTGTCTAAGACATAATATTCACCTCTTCTTGGAATTATAGTAAAAGATTTTGATGATACCATGTCATTAATTTTATCTGCATATACTCCAGCACAATTTATCACATGTTTAGTATCTATTTCTCTCTTATTAGATATTAATCTATAGTTCTTTCCTGTTTTATGTATATCTTTTATTTCTGTATTTAACGAAAGCTCTACGCCATTTTCCATAGCATTTTCTGTAAGAGCTATGGCTAGTTCCCAAGGACCTATTATACCAGCTGTTTTAGAATACAAACCTCCCACTACTTGTCTACTAAGATTTGGTTCCATTCTTCTAATTTCTGTTCCTAATAATATTTGCATATCAGGTATTCCATTTTGTAGTCCTCTTTCATATAATTTTTTGATGGTTTGCATTTCCTCAGTATTAAAAGCTAATACTAAAGAACCTATTCTTTTAAAAGGCACTTTTAATTCTTCACAAATTTTATCAAACATTGGATTTCCTAAAGCATTAAATTTTGCCATCAATGTATTCTCTCTAGCATCATATCCACCATGAATTATAGCACTGTTTGCTCTTGTAGCTCCTTTTGAGACATCGTTTTCTTTATCTAAAAGTAATATTTTTAATTTATATTTTGATAGTTCCCGTGCTATGAAAGTTCCTATTACTCCTGCACCTATTATCGTCACATCATACATTAGATTACCTCCTTTTGGTATAAAAAAGCCACATGAATCAACACCTACTCTCGTAGATTATGATTCATGTGGCTCTCCTCCTTCTCCGGCCAATATTTAGTTCTTATTTATATTCTATTTTATGCTATATCTATATAAAATATGACTATTCTACTTCTTCCCATTTTTCACTTCTTTTGATAGCTTTTTTCCAACCTTTATAATAGTTTTCTTTTACTCCATCATCCATATGAGGCTTAAATTCCTTGTCACATTTCCATTTTTCAGCGATTTCTTCTTTGTTTTGCCAGAATCCTACTGCTAGACCTGCTAAGTATGCAGCTCCTAAGGCTGTAGTTTCTGTAATCTCAGGTCTCTCTACTGGAACTGATAATATATCAGATTGGAATTGCATCAAGAAATTATTTGCTACTGCCCCTCCATCTACTTTTAATTTTTGTAGATTTATTCCAGAATCTACTTGCATAGCATCTAAAACATCTCTAGTCTGATAAGCTATAGATTCTAATGAAGCTCTGATTATATGATTTTTATTTGTACCTCTAGTAAGTCCTACTATTGTACCTCTAGCATACATATCCCAATATGGTGCTCCTAAACCAACAAAGGCAGGAACTACATATACTCCACCAGAATCCTCTACTTTAGATGCAAAATATTCACTATCCGCTGCATCAGATATAAGTTTCAATTCATCTCTTAACCACTGAACTACTGCACCACCAATGAATATACTTCCTTCAAGAGCATACTCAACCTTACCATCTACTCCCCAAGCTATTGTTGTAAGTAATCCATTATCTGATAATACCATATCACTACCAGTGTTCATTAGCATGAAACATCCAGTACCATAGGTGTTTTTAGCCATTCCCTTTTCATAACATGCCTGACCAAATAACGCTGCTTGTTGATCACCAGCTATACCTGATATTGGTATTTCAGCTCCACCAAAGGTTTGTGTATCTGTATGCCCATATACTTCACTTGATTCTCTTACTTCAGGAAGCATTGATTTAGGAATATCTAATTCATCAAGTAATTTATCATCCCACTTTAAACCTTTTATATCATAAATCATTGTTCTTGACGCATTACTATAATCAGTTACATGGACTTTTCCACGTGTTAAATTCCATATTAGCCAAGTATCAATATTTCCAAATAATAAATCTCCTTTTTCCGCCTTTTCTCTAGCCCCTTTAACATTATCTAATATCCATTTTATTTTTGTACCAGAAAAATATGCATCCACTACAAGTCCTGTAGTATTTTTTATATAATCAGTTAATCCTTTTTCTTTTAAACTATCACATATATTTGCTGTTCTCCTACACTGCCAAACTATAGCATTATAAATAGGTTTGCCAGTATTTTTATCCCAAACAACAGTTGTTTCTCTTTGATTTGTAATCCCTATAGCAGCAACTTCCTCTGGTCTCACTCCTGCTGTCTCTAAAACTTCTCTAGCTACTCCAGATTGTGTACCCCAAATTTCCATAGGATCATGCTCAACCCAACCTGATTTAGGATATATTTGAGTGAACTCCTTTTGAGCTGTCTTTACTATTTTTCCTTCATGATCAAATAAAATAGCTCTAGAACTAGTTGTACCTTGATCAAAAGCTAAGATGTATTTTTTATCCATTTACTATTCCCCCTCTTAATTTATTATGCATTAGTTTCATTACATCCACATATTTAAAAAGAATTTATATATAAATGCTCCCAATACTCCACCTATAATAGGTGCTGCTACAGGTACCCAACCATAGCCCCAGTCTGAATCTCTTTTATCTTTTATAGGCAATAAAGCATGAGCAATTCTTGGTCCTAAATCTCTAGCAGGGTTTATAGCATATCCAGTTGGTCCACCTAAACTTAGTCCTATTGACCATACTAGAAAACCTACTAATAATGCACCTAGTGCGCCAGTATTGTTGTTTCCATGACCTATACCTAGAATACCTATTAATAACATAGCTGTACCTATTATTTCTGTTATTATGTTCCATTTTATATTTCTGATCTCTGGTGCTGTTGCAAATACTCCTAATTTACCATTTTTATCATCAGTAGCATCAAAATGATTTTTATAAGTTAAATATACCAAAACCGCTCCACAAAAAGCACCTATAACTTGTGCTAATATGAACCCTGGAACTAAATCCCATGAGAAATCACCTATTGCAGCCAGTGCAACTGTAACAGCTGGATTTATATGTGCTCCACTTATCCATCCAGTTACATAAACAGCCATAGCTACAGCTAAACCCCAACCAGTAGCTATAACTATCCAACCACTATTCTCTCCCTTGCTTTTTTTCAACACAACATTTGCTACTACACCATCACCTAGTAATATAAGAATTAAAGTCCCTAAAAATTCTGCTAAATACATAGCCATATTTGACATAATTACCCCTCCCACAATATAGTACTAAATTTTACCACTCTAAATAACCCACCTCCATTCTTTATATTCACAATATCGTAATTGTTATACCAATACAGCAATCATTATTTTAAATTTTATTTTTTAAAATTAATTATCAATTTTTTGAATAATTATCTATATTAAATAAACCAATAAATCTAATGATACAAGCTGTATTAATAATATATATGTATATTTAAATATAAATATTCTAAATTTTTATGTAACCCCTATAGTCAAAAATGAATATATTATTATTAGCCTTAGCTAACTTGATATTTTCTTTGGAGGGATAATAATGAATGATAAATATATAAATTTAAATAAATTGCCTATTGGAGCTATGGGAAGAGTTAAGGAAGTCACTTCAAGTGGAAACACAAGAAGAAGAATGTTAGATTTAGGACTTATAAATAATACAATAGTTAAATCACTTAGAAAAAGTCCTTTAGGAGATCCTATAGCATATGAAATTCGAGGAGCTGTAATTGCTTTAAGAAGTGAAGAATCTACTCATATATATGTAGAAAAAATAGATAATTAAAAGGAGGATAATAGAGTGAATATAAATAAAGAAACATTTAATATAAAATCAAAGTCAGATGATGATATTGTAATAGCTTTAGCCGGTAATCCTAATACAGGAAAAAGTACAGTATTTAATAATTTAACTGGACTTAAACAGCATACAGGGAATTGGCCTGGTAAAACAGTTACCAATGCTCAAGGTAAATATAAATATAAAAATGATAATTATATTTTAGTTGATTTACCTGGAACATACTCATTACTATCTAATTCTCAAGATGAAAAAGTAGCTAGAGATTTTATATGCTTTGGTAATCCTCATGCAACTGTAGTTGTAACAGATGCTACATCTTTAGAAAGAAATCTTAACTTAGTACTTCAAATTTTAGAGATGACAAAAAAAGTAGTAGTATGTGTAAATTTGATGGATGAAGCAAATAGAAAGAATATAAAGATAAATATAAAAGAGCTATCTAACATACTAGGAATTCCTGTAATTGCAACCTCTGCAAGAGAGGGAGAAGGCCTAGATAAATTACAAGAAGCCATACGAAAAGTCTCTAAGGAACAAGTAAATACTAAGCCAATACAAGTACAATATGATGATGAAATAAAAACAGTTTTACAAGATATAAAAATTCAAGTAAAACCTTTATTAAAAGATAAACTCAACTTAGAATGGACTTGTCTACGTCTACTAGAAGATGATAATGATTTACTTAAATCTATTAACGAATATATAAATATAGATTTATCTGAGAATAACGAATTAAATAAAAAAATACAAAATTCTAAATCTAAAATTCCTAATATTAAAGATAAAATTGTTTCTTCAATTGTTAATCAATCAGAAGATATTTCTAATAGAGTAGTAAAAAAGCCAAAAAAAAATTATAATGAATTTGATTATAAAATAGACAATATACTAACTTCTAAAATATTTGGAATTCCTATAATGATTGCTTTATTAGGTGTGATTTTTTGGATTACTATACAAGGCGCTAATTATCCTTCTCAAATGCTGGCAAATGGCCTATTCTGGATTGAAGGAAAGTTAACTTTATTTTTTAGCTTTCTAGGTACTCCTCAATGGATACATGATATTTCAGTTTTAGGTATATATAGAACTCTTGCCTGGGTTATTTCTGTCATGTTACCTCCTATGGCAATATTTTTTCCCCTTTTTACTTTACTAGAGGATTTAGGTTATCTACCAAGGGTTGCATTTAATCTGGATTATTATTTTAAAAGAGCATGTGCACATGGAAAGCAAGCTCTTACAATGTGTATGGGATTTGGATGTAATGCTGCAGGAATTATAGCCTGTAGAATAATAGATTCTCCTAGAGAAAAACTCATAGCAATAATTACAAATAACTTTGTTCCATGTAATGGCAGATTTCCTACACTAATAGCTCTTGCTACTATCTTTATTGCCAGTGGAACTGGAGCCTTTAGTTCTGTACTTGCAACTCTTTCAGTATTATCTGCTATAATACTTGGAGTATTCATTACGTTAATAATATCTAAAATACTATCTAATACAATATTAAAAGGTCTTCCATCTTCATTTACTTTGGAACTTCCTCCTTATAGAAAGCCACAAGTAGGAAAAGTAATTGTTCGTTCTATTTTTGATCGTACATTATTTGTTCTTGGTCGCGCAATAGCTATTGCTGCTCCTGCTGGTTTAGTTATTTGGATAATGGCAAATATAACTATAGACGGTAGTAGTGTTCTAACTCATTCTGCTATGTTTTTAGACCCATTTGCAAGATTACTTGGAATGGATGGTTATATTATGATGGCTTTTATATTAGGACTTCCAGCTAATGAAATAGTTTTACCAATATTAATAATGAGCTATTTATCCAAAGGAGCTATGCTTGAATTAGATAGCTTAAGTGAAATGAGAAATTTATTTATAAATAACGGTTGGACGTGGTTGACTGCAGTATGTACTATGTTATTTTCACTAAATCATTGGCCATGTGGAACTACTCTTTGGACTATTAAAAAAGAAACAGGTAGTCTAAAGTGGACTGTTATTTCATTTCTAATTCCAACTATTACAGGTATTATAGTTACATTCATAGTAGCTCAAACCGCTAGATTATTAGGTTTAGTATAAAAAAGTCCGTTCTTAAGAACGGATTTTTTTATTATAAATACCAAATTTCTTCTTTGCTTGTAGATATCCCAATAGCACCTGACTTTAAACTATTAATAACATCTGTTTTATCTAATATTAGCCCACCTGTAATTATAGGTATATTAGTTTTCTCATGAATTATTTTAGTTACTTTAGGCATTACTCCTGGAAGTATTTCTACAGCATTTGGTCTTATTGATTTTATAGCTTTTATTCCTGTATCTAATGATAGTGAATCTATTAAAAATAATCTTTGAATAGCAAATAATCCAATATTTTTAGCATATTTAACCAAATTACTTTTCGTAGTTATTATACCATCAGGTTTTATATTATTATTTATATAATCAATAGCCACAGTATCTCTAGAAAAGCCTTCTATCAAATCAATATGAATATATACTTCCATATTATTTTTCTTTATTTCTTCTACCATTGAGCTAAGATTAAATATATTACCCGTAAGTAAAAATATTATATTTGAAGGTGATTGTATTGCCTTTTTCAAATTTTCAGCATCATTAACTGCCGCAATTACTGGATTATTATTGATATTATCAAAAAATAAAGAACTCAACTCTTCACCACCTTAATATATATTTTATATAATTATACCATATTTTCCCCAAATATAATCACAAAAAAAGATACATCTTAAGATGTATCTTTTTATCTTTATTCACTTGCCAAATTGTCAAAATACCCTTGTATAAACACTACCGGTGTTCCTTTATCACCACTACCACTTATAAGATCACATAAACTTCCTAATAAATCTGTAATTTGGCGAGGAGTTGTTCCTAAAGACGCATTATTTGCTGTCAAATCTGATTCTTTTTCAGTAATTTTATTTTTCATAGCATTCATAACTTCATCTTTAGATATTTCTCCTAATTCTGTGTCTACTATATATTTTAATTTCAATTCATTTGGAGTACCTTCTAATCCTTTTGTATATGCAGGAGATACTACAGGATCAGCTAATTCCCAAATTTTACCGACTGGATCTTTAAATGCACCATCACCATAAATCATAACTTCAATATTTTTGTTTGTTTTTTCTTTTAATTTTTTTTGTATTTCATCTACATAATATTGACTATTTCTTGGAAATAGTTTAACTTTTGTCTCTGAAGATAGATTAGAGCCAAGAAGACCATATTCAGGATTATAACCGCTTCCATTAATAGATTCAGCTAATATATCGTCTAAAGAATATACAATATTAGCCCCTTCTTTTTTAAGCAATTTTTTTAATCTTTTTCTATCATGAATGTTTGCAATCAATACATCTTTTGTAAACTTTAATATTGTTCGTGGATCATTAGAAAAATGTATTTCTATATTATTATTTGCTGCCTCTCTATATAAATCTATATAATCTATTCCTGTAAAAGGATGAACTACTTTTTCTCCAAATTTTTCTCTATATTCTTTTTCTGATAATGTATCTGTGAAAGGGTTGATGCCTAAATCATCCATTTTATCTACGTCCATTAAGTGATTTCCTACTTCATCTGATGGATAACTTAAAAGCAAATGTATTTTTCTATTACTTTTTGCTATACCTTTAAGCAGAATGGAAAATCTATTTCTACTTAATATAGGAAATATCAATCCAATTTCATTCGGAAACTTATCAGCTACGTCTTTTCCAATATCATCAATATTTACATAATTACCTTGAGCTCTTGCAACAAGTGATTCTGTTATTCCTACGACATCTCTATCTCTAAATTCTATATTCTCTGATTCTGCTGCAGTTATTACAGAATCTACTACAATATTAACAATGTCGTCCCCTTCTTTTACAATAGGTGTTCTTATACCTCTAGCAGTAGTACCTATAGTTCTCATAAATTTTTACCTCCAATATAGATTTAATCACAGACTCAATTATACCATACATTAATTTAATTTTCTATAAAAATGTTAGGAAATTACAAAATAATTTTATTCCATAATATATAATTAAAATTCCACAAACTACATTTATTATTCTTATTATTTTCATTTTAAAATTTCTTATGAAAATACAAACAACTATTATAGACCCAGTAAATCACGCTATTTATACTAATGCAAATCCTCCAAATAAACACTCCATTTTATCTACCTATTTTTATTATTATACTATAATAACAAAAGTCCCCCATATTATAATATGAGAGACTTTTAGATTATATTTTTTCTTTTGGTGTATAGTACGTATGGAGAAGTTCATGTGCCTTTTCTCCATAAGGTTCACCTAAAAATTCTTTATACAATTTCAAAACTTCTTGATTTTCATGTGATTTTCTTTTTTTCTTATTCCTATCTTCGCTATAAATAGCTTTCTGTCTTTTCTTTATAATTTCCATGTCACCATGATGATAAGGTTGGCCTCCACCACCTATACAACCACCAGGACAAGCCATTATTTCTATAGCATCATATTTAGACTCTCCTTTTTGGATAGATTCAAGCATTGCTCTTGCATTGCCTAAACCATGAGCTATACCTATTTTCAAACTTTTATCTCCAATTTGAACTTCTGCCTCTCTAATTCCATCCATACCTCTTAAAGCTTCAAATTCTACATTCTCTAACTCTTCTCCAGTAAGCCATTCATATGCCGTTCTTGTTGCAGCTTCTATAACTCCTCCTGTAGTTCCAAATATCACAGAAGCACCAGTACTTTCACCTAATAATTTATCAAATTCTTCATCTTTTAAATTTTTAAAGTCTACTCCAGCTTCTTTTAACATCTGTGAATATTCTCTTGTTGTGATTACTAAATCTACATTGTCATTATCACCTTTTGTAAGTTCTGGTCTTTTTGCCTCAGCTTTTTTTGCAACACATGGCATTACTGAAACCACTACAATATCCTTTGGATCTATACCTATCTTTTGCGCATAATATGTTTTAGCAATTGCTCCAAACATTATGTGAGGAGATTTACAAGTTGAAGGTATATCTAATAAATCTGGAAACTGATGTTCAAAGAATTTTACCCATGCAGGACAACAACTTGTAAGCATTGGTAAAGTACCATC
Source organism: Senegalia massiliensis (assembly GCF_009911265.1). NCBI lineage: Bacteria > Bacillati > Bacillota > Clostridia > Eubacteriales > Clostridiaceae > Senegalia > Senegalia massiliensis. The sequence goes on from NZ_QXXA01000006.1 coordinate 51,074, forward strand.
ATGCTGTAATCTATGTGCAAGTTCTGATGCTTCTTCCATTATTGTAAGATCAGCACCAAAGTCTGTATCATATACTCCATCAAATCCAAGTCTTCTAAGTGATGCTGCCAGCTTCCCAGTAACAAGACTTCCAGGCTCCATGTCAAACATCTCACCTATTGCAACTCTTATGGCTGGAGCTACTTGAACAATTACATGCTTTTTAGGATCGTTTAATACTCTCCAAACTTTATCTGTATGGTTAAGTTCAGTTAATGCAGCTGTAGGACACACTGCTACACATTGTCCACAATAAGTGCATGATGTATCTTTCATTGGTAGATTAAAGGCAGGTCCTACAAAAGCATCAAAGCCTCTATCTATACCTGATAATATATTACATGTCTGAACTTCATTACACATAGTTTCACATCTTCTACACATTATACATTTATTTGGATCTTTTACAATTGCATCACTAGACTTATCTGTTTCATAATCTATTTTTTCTCCTTGCCACGGAATATCTCTTATTCCAAGCTCTTTAGCTAAGGATTGAAGATCACAATCTAAATTTTTTGGACAAGTAAAACAATCATTAGGATGATTAGAAAGTAAAAGTTCTACACTCATTCTTCTTCCCATAATTGCACGTAATGTATCACTTTTTATTTTCATTCCATCATACACTTTTGTAGAACAAGCTGGCATTAAATTAGGTCTACCTTCTACTTCTACCATACATACTCTACAAGATGCTCCTTCATTTACTGCTCCAAATTTACCTAAATCTAAATGACATAATGTAGGTATATGAACACTTACTTTTTTAGCAGCTTCTAATATTGTAGTACCTTCTTCAACTTGTAATTCATGTTCATTTATTTTAATATTAAGCATATTATCACTCCTTTATGGCTTTTTAATTGCTTCAAATTTACATGCATTGTAACAAGCTCCACATTTTATACACTTTTGTTGGTCTATTATGTGTACCTTTTTTACTTCTCCACCAATACAATTAACTGGACAAACTCTAGCACATGCTGTACATCCTACACAATTCTCACGTATTATTTCATATTTACTAAGAGCCTTACATTCACCAGTTTCACAATATTTTTCTTCTACATGCTGCTTATATTCATTTTCAAAAAAATCCATAGTACTTAAAACTGGATTAGGAGCTGTTTGACCTAAACCACAAAGTGCTGTATCTTTTATAGTGTTTGATAATTGATATAAATTTTCTAAGTCTATATTTTCTGCTTTTCCATCTGTTATATTTTCTAATATTTCATGCATTCTTTTTGTACCTACTCTACAAGGAGTACATTTACCACAGGACTCTTCCTGAGTAAATTCAAGATAAAATTTAGCTATATTTACCATACAATTATCTTCATCCATTACAATCATTCCACCAGATCCCATCATAGATCCAATTGCTTTTAAGGATTCATAATCTATAGGAGTGTCTAAATCTTTTTCAGTAATAACTCCTCCAGATGGACCTCCAGTTTGGACTGCTTTAAATTCTTTCCCATCTATTATGCCTCCACCAATATCATATATTATTTCTCTTAAAGTTGTTCCCATAGGTACTTCTACAAGTCCTACATTATTAACTTTACCAGCTAATGCAAATACTTTTGTACCTTTACTTTTTTCTGTTCCTATAGAATTAAACCAATCTGCTCCATTTAAAAGTATAGGTGGAACATTAGCAAATGTTTCTACATTATTTACACTAGTTGGCTTTTCCTTATATCCAGATTGTGATGGAAATGGAGGTTTTCTAGTTGGCTCTCCTCTTTTACCTTCTACTGAATGAATAAGTGCTGTTTCTTCTCCACATACAAATGCTCCAGCACCAATTTTTATATCTATATCAAAACAAAAATCAGAATCAAAAATATTTTTTCCTAAAAACCCATATTCACGAGCTTGAGTTATTGCATGATTTAACCTTGATATTGCTAAAGGATATTCTGCTCTAATATATACAAACCCTTTACTTGCCCCTGTAATATATCCTCCTATTGTCATAGCTTCTATTATACTATGAGGATCTCCTTCTAATATACTTCTATCCATAAATGCACCTGGATCTCCTTCATCAGCATTACATATAATGTACTTATCATCTGAGTTTTCTTTTTTAGTCATTTCCCACTTTACTCCTGTAGGAAATCCTCCACCACCGCGACCTCTTAATCCACTTTGTTTTATTATATCTAATAATTCTTCTCTATCAGTTTTTATAGCATTTCCTAAGGCTTCATATCCTCTAAAAGCTATATATTCCTCTATAACTTCTGGGTTTATAATTCCACAATTTCTTAAAGCTATTCTATATTGTTTCTTATAGAATGGCATATCGTGATGTTTATCCATTTTAGTGTTTGTTCTAGGTTCTTCATATAAAAGTTTTTCTACTCTATTGCCATTTATAATATGCTCATTTACTATAGCTTCTGCATCATCAGGAGAAACCTTAACATAAAAAACATCTTCAGGATAAATTTTAACTATAGGACCTTGTCCACAAAAACCAAAGCATCCAGTTTTTGCAACTTGTACTTTATCATCATATCCCTTTTCCTTTAGCACTGAATTTAGTCTGTCTATAATTTCATCACTTTCTGAAGATATACATCCAGTACCAGCACAAACCATAATATTGCTTTTATAATTACCTGATATTTCTTGCATATTTACATCATTATCATTTTCACGTCTTAACTCTACTTTAATTTTTGAATCTTTAGATAATTTTTTTAATTGTTCCAATGATTTTACTTGCAATATTATACCCCCTTAAATATATTCATTTAATATATTTTTTATATCATCTTCTTTTACTTTTCCATATACCTTCTCATTTACTGTTATAACTGGTGCAAGTCCACATGCACCAATACATCTAACTCCTTTTAAAGTAAACTTATTATCTTTAGTTGTTTCGCCACTTTTAATATTTAATTCGGATTCTAATCTGTTCATTAATTTTTCTGAACCTTTTACGTAACAAGCTGTACCCATGCAAACACTAATAGTATGTTCTCCCTTAGGCTCTGTAGAAAAATATGAGTAAAAACTTACTACTCCAAATACTTCTGATGCAGGAATATCTAGTTTTCTTGCTATAAACAATTGTACTTCACTAGGTAAATATCCAAAAATAGACTGTGCTTTATGAAGTACTTGTATTAAAGATTCTTTTGGTGCTTCTAAATTATCAATAAATAATTCTAATTCTTGATACTTTACTTCTGGTAACTTTCTTACATTTTCCACCTTAACACCACCTTAAATAAAAGTATAATTTAATTATTAATCTAAGAAAAGATTTAATGATAAAATATTAACATTCTATATATGTTAATATTTTACCATAAAGTTCTCTTTATACCTAGTTCTTTTTATAAAAAAACAATTAAATCTATTCTATAGATTTAATTGTTTTATAAACTCATATAATTATTTTAATAATAAGCCAGGTAATATACTTAATATATATATGCTATTAATAATCACAAAATTCTTCACTGCAAAAATAAATGTATTCTTTTTTGTTTGCTCTTTAAAAAACACATCTATATTTTTCTTTATAGGTATTAAAGTAAATAATACTAATATAGTTGTAATAGGTAATATTTTAAATATTATAGATAATATAATATTTATATAAGCAATATAATATAAATATTTAAACAATTTAAGTGATTTTTCTTTACCTATATATATAGGTAAAGTATATCTTTTATTTTCTATATCGTCTTCTATATCACAAATATTATTTGCAAGCATTATATTAGAAATACCTACAATAGCAGGTAGTGATATTAAAAATATAATTATTACCTCTAAAAAATCAAACTTAACAATTAATTGTGATAAATTAATATTCATATCTATTAATCCTTTATTATATCTATGAATATATATAGATACGAAAGGTATTATAAATCCCATAAAAAATCCTGAAAATATTTCACCAAGAGGCATCCTAGAAATTGGTACAGGACCAAATGAATATAATATTCCAACACCAAAAGATATAATTCCTAGAATTAAAAGTATATAATTTGTATTAATAAATAATATTAACCCCATTGCTACAGCCACAAGTACCAAAATAAATATGGTAAAAACTACTGTACCTTCTTTAAGATTAAAATTTGCTATAGCATTATGAACTTCATATCCAAAACCATGTTTTTTTATAGCTTTTTTATAATCAATATAATTATTTATAGCAGTAGTAGCCATATCAAATGCAATTAGAGAAATGTACATAAACAAAAAATTCTTAACATTAAAATCATCATATCTATATAATGTATATACTGTTCCTAATATAAATGGAATGATACTAGCAACTTTCGTTTGTATTTCTACTAATTTTAAAAAACTTTTTACTCCCATATAAAAACTCCTTTAATCACTTTATCGATAATATTATAACATATAAACCTTCATATGATTAACACTTTTAAAAATATGGTAAGTAATATATATGAGATCTATTAAATTTAATAAGTAGGTGATCTGTTTGACAAAAAATAAAAATGCTCTTGTAGTAGAAGGTGGGGCTATGAGAGGAATATTTGCAGCAGGAGTATTAGATGCATTTTTAAAAGAAAAATTTAATCCCTTTGATATATGTATTGGTGTATCAGCTGGTGCTACCACATTGTCGGGATACCTTTCAAATATGTATGGTAGAAATATGAATATATATACAAAATATTCTACTCGTGCAGAATTTATAAACATTAAAAGGTTTCTTCAAGGTGGAGATCTATTAGACTTAGATTGGTTGTGGGATATCTCATTAAGAGAAATTGAACTTGATATAGATAAAATAATAGAATACAAGGGTAAATATCTTGTAGGAGTTACAAATATAAATACAGGAAATATAGAGTATATTGAACCTAATAAAAATAATATAAGTAGGGTAGTAAAAGCTTCTAGTGCTATACCTGTAGTATATAGAAGTCCTATTGAAATCAATGGACAAAAATATGCTGATGGTGGTATTTCAGATCCAATACCAGTAAAAGAAGCATATAAAAGAAATGCTAAAAATATTATAGTAATACGTTCAAGACCTAAAGATTATAGAATGACAGTCAGTAAATCTTATTATATAAGTAAATTAATATTGAGAGATTATCCTAATCTAATATATGCTTTAGGAAATAGAGCTAAAAAATATAATGAATCAATAGATTTTATAAGAAGACCACCAAATAATATAAATATATTAGAAATTAATCCTCCTCTAGACTTTAAAACCACAAGATTTACTACAGATTTAAATATATTAAACAATGATTATAAAATAGGTTTGAAAAAAGGTAAACAAGCTATTAATCAGTGGTATAATTCATGTGAAAAATTTAGCTAATTTAATTTTAAAAGTTGTTAAATTTAATATATAATATTTTTTATTTAATATATTGTTATTTGACTCAAATTATTATATAATTTTAGAACAAATAAAAAATAATTTCGAGGTGAAAAATGAAAAATATTAATTTAAACTTTATTGATAATTTAAACGATATCTTACCATTTAAAGATGCTATTTGGAATCTTTTATTATTATGTGATAAAGATTTTTATCCCACATTATCTGAAAGGGAAAACAATCCTAATGGACCTTATAAATATTTTAAAAGCTTATTCATAGATGAAGCTAAATTTTTACTAGCATTTGATAATAAAAAGCTAGTTGGTTTTTCTATTTTTTATCATAATTATTATGAAGATATAATATCACAATATACACCATGTAATTATATAAAAATTGCATGTGTACACCCTGACTATAGAGGTCAAAAAATCGCTTCAAAATTTAATAAATTTATAGAAAGTGAATTACCATTTGAACTTTCATTACCTTTTATAGTAAGAAGAACTTGGTCATCCAATTTCCCACAAATGAGTCTCCTTCAAAATTATGGATATACTCTTTTTCATAAATTTGAAAATGACCGCGGTGATGGGATCAATACTGTCTATTTCTCAAAATTTATAGAACCTATAGAAAGAATAAGTTAACCCTGACATATGTCAGGGTTATATTTAATTCATATTTCCCATTATACCTAAAATACTCTGGTCCATATTATACATTCCCTCATTACTTAATATTCCTAAATTCTTTATTGTTTTTTCAGCAGAATCCTCGATTATTCCATTTCTATCAAATGTAATATTTTCATTTATTGCAAGAAGTGCTGACTGTACTGCTACTGAAGCAGAAGTAGATACTTTTAATGCACAACTTGGTTTTGCACCATCACAAATCATACCACTTATATTAGCTATCATGTTTTTTATAGCTCCATCAATTTGTTTATGACTTCCACCCATAAGCCATGTTATAGCTGCACTTGCTCCAGTACCAGCTGCTACTGCACAGCCACATAATGCTGACAACCTTCCTATATATGATTTTATATAACAATTTATCACATGACTTATAGCTAATGCTTTAACTAATTTATCATTAGTTTGAGGATATTTTTGATTAAATGCTACTATAGGAAGTATTGCTGTTAGACCATTATTTCCACTTCCATTTGAACTCATCACTGGCAAATTAACTCCACTCATCCTTGCATCAGCACCTGCAGCTGTAATCATCATTGAATTATTTAATAAATCATTTGAAAGTACATTTTTATCAATTAATTTTTTTGTTCTATAGCCTACTCCTATTCCAACCTTTTTTTCTAAACCTTTCTGAGCCATCTTTTTATTCATATTCATACCATCTAATAAAAATAATAGATCTTCTTTGTCTATTTCCTCTATTGTTTTTACAATGTCCTGTATTTTTTTATTAATTAAAAATGATATTTCTGTATTATCTTTATTTTCATCATTACTCTCTTTACTAACTATTACATTATTATTCTTTTCAATATATACTATATTATTATGCCTGTTTTCTATTATCAAATGTACATTATTATTTTTTCCTTCTATATTAACTTCTATATATATTTTTTTATCTGTATCTTTGATATCTAATTTAAAGGGAATCTCTTTTAAAATTTTATGTGCTTTTAATACAATATTTTCATCTACATCTTCTAATAATTCAAGACCTTTATTAGAATTACCTATAGATATTCCAAGTGCAGCAGAAATACTAAGTCCTACTTCTTCAGTATTGGGTATACCTACACCAAGGCCATTTTTATATATGTTTGGACTTACAAGAACTTGTATTTTTCTTATGGATTCATCCTCTAATACTTGTTTTGATTTGGCACATGCAAATGCTACAGCCACAGGTTCAGTACATCCCATTGCAGGAACGACTTCATTTTTTAGTATATTTATAATTATATTTTTTAATCTCACCTAATCACCCTATCATTTCATTTACTGTATTATATTTGCAAATTTTATGCCAATAGCTATTTCATCATATTTAGGTCAACTCTGTATCATTATGATATTTGAAGTATTAAAAAACAGGTATCAATTTAAGACATTCTCTCAAATTGATACCTGTTTAAATATTATATAATTTTATTTTTCTATATATTGTTGCTCTACCAATACCTAAAGCTCTTGCAGATTTTTCTATACCTTTATTATCCCTACCATATCTATCTAAAGCTTTTTTTATTTCTATTTTTTCTAACTCTTTTATAGTCATTATAGGAGAAGTGCTCTCTTTTATATTTTCATATTCTTGTTCTCTTATATTCCTTGGTAAATCTCCTATATTTATTATATCTGTAACACACATATTAACAGCATATTCTATTACATTCTCAAGTTCACGAATATTTCCAGGCCAATGATATTGTCTAAATAAATCAATTACATTATTACTCACTTTATTTATATTTCTATTTAATCTTTTATTGAATTTCTCAAGAAAATTATCTACTAATATATTTATATCATCTAATCTTTCTCTCAAAGGCGGAATTTTTAAAGGAATTACATTTAATCTATAATATAAGTCCTCCCTAAACTCCTTGTACTTAACTTTTTGTTCCAACAATTTATTTGTAGCAGCTATAACTCTTACATCTACTGGAATTACACTATTCCCTCCTACTCTCTCAATTACACTTTCTTGTAATACACGAAGTAATTTTGTTTGTAAATGTAATGGCATGTCACCTATTTCATCTAAAAATATAGTTCCTTTATGTGCAAGTTCAAATTTACCTAATTTCCCACTCTTTTTAGCTCCTGTAAAAGCACCTTCTTCATATCCAAAAAGTTCAGTTTCTATTAAATTTTCAGGAATAGCAGTACAATTTATTGCAATAAATGGCTTATCTACTCTTTCAGATTCAAAATGTATGCTTCTTGCAAAAAGTTCTTTCCCTGTGCCACTTTCACCAGTTATTAATACAGTAGAATTGCTTTTAGATATTTTTTTTGCATATCTTTTTACATCTTTGATATTTATGCTTTCACCAATAATGTCACTAAAAAATGTCATTTGAGTAGGACTTGATAAATCATTTACTACTTTTAATATTTCTTTCATCTTGTTAAATGTAAATATATAACCTGTTACCTCATTATCTATAATTATAGGTTTCACACTGTAAAATGCTCTATAATTTTTATTTTTATATTTATATATAAATTCTTTATTTGATATAGGTGACTTTTCATTTGAAAATTTATTTTTTATTATTTCTTTTATATTATTTATTTTATTTAATTCAAACATTTCATTTGCTATTATATTATATCTTTTTATTTCTCCATTTTGTCCAGTTGAAATTACTCCTGTATTCATAGAATTTAATAGTATTTCTAATTCACTAGCCATAAGAGTAATTTCTTCTTTTTTTCTATTTTCATCTAATTTAGATGCTATTAAATCTGCCATATGATTTAAAAACTCTAACAAATTCATTTTATTACTTGTTATTATTTCTTTTTGTTCCTTGTTAAATGCTATAAGCCCTATAATCCCAATTGTATTTCTATTTATTTTAATAGGACAACATACTTGAGCCCATTCTCTACACACACCTTTATGAGTACAATTCTTACAGGCTTCATGTTCTCTAGGATTTTCTATTATAAAGCTTTCATTTTGCTTAAGTGCATAAGCAAAAAGACAATTATCGTTTAGCTTTTCACCTATATTATCTAAATATTTTCCAGTTCCAGCAATTCTATTTAATTTTTCATCAACTATTGTAACATCTACATTGATTACACTTGCTGTAGCATTAGTTATATTTGTAAGAGTATCAGATATCTTATATAAATCATTTTGACTATACATTTTATCAAATCCTTAAAATATTTTTAAAGCTTTTTATCATCTATTTTTTCTAACCATTCTTTTATAGGTTTTGAAATTTCAGATATAGTTCCCTCATTAAATGGATTTTTAAGTCCTGCGGTTTCTACTAATTGTAAGAAAGATTTACTTCCTCCCATTTCACATAATTTTATATAGCTTTCTAAAGCTTTTTCTTTATTATCTCTATATTTAACCCAGTATTGAAATGCACAAACTTGAGCTAAAGTATAATCTATATAATAAAAAGGATCTGTAAAAATATGACCTTGTCTAAACCAAAATCCTCCTCTTTCTAAGAAATCATTATCTTCATAATTTAAGTTAGGAAGATATTCCTTTTCTAAATCTCTCCATTTTCTTTTTCTATCAACCTTTGATGCTTCTGGATTTTCAAATACAAAGTGCTGGAATTCATCTACTAATGCTCCGTAAGGTAAAAATAAAACTGTTCCACTTAAATGAGAAAATTTATATTTCAAAGTATCTTCTTTAAAAAATAAGTCCATCCATGGCCATGCTAAAAATTCCATACTCATAGAGTGAATCTCACATGCGTCAAGAGTTGGAAAGTTATACTCAGGCAGTTCAAAATCTCTACTACTATACATTTGAAAAGCATGACCTGCTTCATGAGTTAGAACGTCTACATCATCTGAAGTGCCATTAAAATTTGAGAATATAAATGGTGATTTATAATCATCTATAAATGTACAATATCCACCACCAGCTTTACCTTTTTTAGCTTCTAAATCCATAAGGTTTTTTTGATTCATAAACTTAAAAAATTCACCTGTTTCAATAGACAATTCATTATACATCTTTTCTGCATTTTCTATCATCCAATTTTTATCACCTTTAGGTGTAGCATTTCCAGACAAAAATTCTAAAGGTTCATCGTAATATTTAAGAACATCAATCCCTAATCTTTCTGCTTGCCTTTTTCTTAAAGAATTTGCAATAGGAACTATTTCTTCTTTAATTTGATCTCTATATTGTTTTACCATATCTTTATTATAATCACTTCTTTTATGTCTATCATATGCAAGTTCTATAAAATTATTATATCCTAATTTTTTTGCTATTTTCTGTCTCACTTTTACCATTTCATCATAAATATTATCAAATTCTTCTTCGTTTTCAAAAAAGAAACTATTATAAGCAACTTGTGCTTTTTTTCTTATATTTCTATCTTTTGATTGTAGAAATGGACCCATTTCAGATAAATTTCTTTCTTCTCCTTCAAAATTTATTTTTGCAGAACCACGTAATTTAGTATATCTACTTACTAATTTATTTTCTTTTTTTAAGTCTTCTATTATATCTTCTGAGAAAGTTTTAATTTTAAGTTCTGCAATCTTAAATATCTGCTCTCCCCATTGGTCTTCTAATTCATTTTTAAATTGTGAATTAAGAAGTGCTTTATAATATTTTGAAACAAATCCAGTATAAACAGGTGAATTTTCATCCATAAATTCTTTCTCTTTTTCATAATATTCATCATTTAAATTTATTGTATGACGAATTAAAACTAAGTTTTCCATAGTTTCAAAGTTTTTTCTTAAATTATTTATATTTTTCATCATTTCATTTTGAATATCTACAGATTCTGCTTTTTTAAATTTTTCTAAATAATCTATAAATTTCTTTTCTAATTTTTTAATATTTGGTCTTATATATTCATATTCATTAAATTTTTTCAAAAATATTCACTCCTTTTATCTTCTACTTATATCATATCACTATTTATTGCTTTTTTTCTACTATAATATAAATATATCTGGGTAATAATAAGTTGAATATATAGAAAGAAGGGATATAAATGAATGATGCAAAATTTAAAGCATTTTTTGTAGAACAAGATGGAGAAAACTTTAAAAGAAGTATAATCTCAAAGCAAATAAGTGATTTGCCAGAAGGTGATATTACTATAAATGTAAAATATTCTTCTTTAAATTACAAAGATGCATTGTCATCAATAGGAAATAAAGGAGTAACTAGAAATTATCCTCATACTCCTGGAATCGATGCAGCTGGAATTGTAGTAGAGAGTAATGATAATAATATAAAAGAGGGAGATAAAGTATTAGTTACAGGATATGATTTAGGTATGAATACTGATGGTGGATTTGAAGAATATATTCGTGTTCCTAGTAAATGGGTAGTTAAACTCCCCGAAAATTTATCATTAAAAGAAAGTATGATATATGGTACAGCAGGTTTTACTGCTGCTATATCTGTATATAAACTTATGAAATTAGGAAGAGTAAAACCTGAGGATGGAGAAATATTAGTAACTGGTGCTACTGGTGGAGTTGGTAGTACTGCTATAAAGATATTATCTAAATTAGGATATGATGTAATAGGTGCTACAGGAAAAAAAGAAGAAAAAAATATGATAGTTAATATGGGAGCAAAAGACATCATAAATAGACATGAATTTGAAGATGAAAGTGGGAAACCTATTTTAAAATCTAGATGGGCTGGAGTAATTGATACCACTGGAGGAAATATCCTTTCAACTGCAATAAAAACTACAAATTATGGTGGTAGTGTAACTACATGTGGAAATGTGGCTGGTCATAAATTTGATGCATCTGTTTATCCATTTATATTAAGAGGTGTATCACTTCTTGGTGTTGACTCAGTAAATGTAGATAATGAACTTAGAAATATATTATGGAGCTTACTTTCAAATGACTGGAAGATAGATACTCTACATGATAATATAAATGAAATTGGACTTAGCAACTTAAATGATGAAATCCATAAAATGTTAAATGGATCTCATAAAGGAAGAACTATTGTAAATTTAGAAATATAAAAAATAATGACATCATATTAATATGATGTCATTATTTTTTATATTAACTTTTATCTTTTATGGCTATAGTAACAGTAACTGCTATGCCACCCCATAATACAATTGCTCCAAATAAGAAAAATGCTATAGAAGTCCCTGTCATTAAATTGCCTCCTCTTCATCTTCAATATTTTTTTCTAATACTCCTTTATGCCATTTTGTACTCTTAGCTATAAAGGCTGCTATAATTATAAATCCTATAATTCCCCATCCTAATATCATAAGAGCATTAGTTGGGTATCCTTCATAAGGATTCTTTATTTCATTAATTATCTTTGTAATAAGCATTACACCTAGTATTGCCGGTGTTACAAACTTAATCATTACTTCCCACCATTTACCTATACTATAAATAGATACTGAGTTAGTATGTTTTCTGATCTTATCTGCACCAATTATCCAACCTAATATTATAGCTTCAAGTAAGCCTACAGTTACTAAACTAAATGAATTAATAAATGCATCAACTATGTCTAGTACAAATACTCCAGCACCTGTTGCATATATTACACATACTAAATATCCTACTATGGAAGTTATAGTAATTACTTTTTTTCTACTTGCTCCAGACTTATCTATTACTGCACTAGAAAATGCCTCTAATAAGGAAATACTTGATGTAAGTCCTGCAAATACTAGTGCTAAGAAGAATAATACTCCAAATACTGTACCAACTGGCCCCATTAAACTAAATACTTTTGGGAAAGCTACAAAAGCAAGACCAATTCCTTGTGTTGCAACATCTTCAATTGGTATCCCTTGGCTAGTTGCCATAAATCCTAATATTCCAAATACTCCAATAGCTGATAAAAATTCAAATCCACTATTTGAAAATGCAGTTATAAATGCACTATTATTTATATCTGACTTTTTAGGTAAATAAGATGAATATGTTACGAGTATTCCCATAGCTAAACTAAGTGAGAAAAATACTTGACCATATGCATCTATCCATACATTTAAATCTTTTACCTTTGACCAATCAGGTGTAAATAGTTTATTTAATCCTAAAGATGCTCCAGGTAGTGTAACTCCTCTAATAACTATAATAATCATAATTCCAAGTAATGTAGGTATGAGTACTTTATTTAATCTTTCTATTCCTCCAGAAACACCATTATATGATACAAACCAATTTATAGCCCAAATAACTGTAATACCTATGAATATTGGCCATCTCATTCCTGATATATCAAATGGTCCAGATGAAGCTTGTAAAAATTCACCAAAGAAAAATGCATTAGTATCAGAACCCCAAGTTTGACCAAATGAAAAGAATAAATAATTAATTGCCCAACTTAATATTGCAGTATAATATGAAAGTATTATAAAAGAAGTAACACTAGGCCACCATCCAAGCCACTCAAATTTTTTATTACCTCTAGCAAATGATAATGGAGCAGACCCTCTAAACTTATGTCCAAATCCATATTCTAATATAACTAAAGGAATACCCGCTGTAAATAAAGCTATAAAATAAGGTACTAAAAATGCACCTCCTCCATTGGTATATAAGAGATAAGGGTATCTCCAAATATTCCCTAAACCAACTGCTGAACCTATAACTGCTAAAATAAAACCTAATTTTGAACCCCATTGTCCTCTGTCATTGTTTTCCAAAAAATATCAACTCCTTACTTAAAAATTGTTGTGTAAAGCCCCTATCCCCCTTTCTGTATATTCAGAATATTTTGTATCATTAGTTTAACATATGACAATTATATACGATTTATTTCAATTTAGCAATACTTTAAATTATATTTTTTACTTTTTATTAATAATTAAAATCACCTATATAATATAGGTGATTTTAATCGTTATATTTAAGGTTTTATAAGACATTTTTTAGAAAAACCAATTAAATCTTCTCTATTTTCTTTCAAAAGAGCTTCTTTTACAAGCTTATAATTTCTACGGTCACTATATTGAATTAATGCTCTCTGTATAGCTTTTTCATGTGGTGATTTTGCCACATATACTTTTTTCATAGTTCTAGGATCAAGACCTGTGTAATACATACAAGTAGAAAGAGTAGAAGGGGTTGGATAAAAATCCTGTACTTGTTCTGGTCTGTGTCCTATCTTATTTAAATATTCTGCAAGGGATATAGCATCTTTTAAAGTTGAACCTGGATGAGAACTCATAAGATATGGAACTACAAATTGTTCTTTTCCTATCTTTTTATTTATATTTTCAAACTTATTTATGAATTTTTCATAAACTTCTTTTTTAGGCTTTCCCATTTTTTCTAATACATTCTCTGAAATGTGTTCTGGTGCAACTTTTAATTGACCACTTATGTGATGCTTACATAATTCCTTAAAAAAGGTATCATTCTTATCATGTATAAGATAATCATACCTAATTCCTGAACGAATAAATACTTTTTTTACATTAGGAATATTTCTAAGTTTTCTTAAAAGATGTAAATAGTCCTTATGATCTATTTCAAGCTGAGTACAAGGACTAGGAAATAAACATTGTTTTTCTTTACATACTCCATATTTTTCTTGCTTTTTACAAGCTCTTTTCCTAAAATTAGCAGTAGGTCCTCCTACATCGTGAATATATCCTTTGAAGTTTTCATCTTCAACTATTTTTTCTGCTTCATCTAATATAGACTTATGACTTCTTGATTTAACTACCCTTCCTTGATGAAAAGCTAAGGCACAGAAATTACAGTTTCCAAAACAGCCTCTATTACTTATAATACTAAATTTAACCTCATTTATTGCAGGTATTCCACCCTGTTTTTCATATATAGGATGATAATTTCTAGTATAAGGAAGATTATATATATCATCTAAATCCATATTTTCTATAGGTCCTTGAGGTGGATTTTGTACAATATAGTAATTACCTTCATAGGGTTCTACTAGTGGTTTGCCTTGTATACTATCCATATTTTTATATTGAATCATAAAACTTTCTGCATATTTTTTCTTATTATTAGTTATTTCACTATATGAAGGCAAGAAAATAGGTTCATAAGCCCTATCCTTATCTTTTGTCTTATATACTGTACCTTTTATATATGTTATTTCTTCTATAGGTATACCACTTTCCAAGGATTCAGCTATCTCTACTATTTGCTTTTCTCCCATTCCATATACTATTAAGTCTGCTCTTGAATCTATTAGTATACTCCTTCTAACACTATTATCCCAATAATCATAGTGAGCAAATCTCCTAAGACTTGCCTCTATTCCTCCAAGTATAATAGGCACATCCTTATATGCTTCTTTAATTTTATTACTATACACTATAGAAGCTCTATCAGGCCTATAACCTGAATTGCCTCCAGGTGAATATAAGTCATTTCTTCTTTTCTTTTTTGCTACTGTATAATGGTTTACCATAGAATCAATATTTCCACTTGTTACAAGAAATGCTAATCTAGGCTTCCCTAATTTTTTGAAGTCTTTTAAACTTTTCCAATTAGGTTGAGATATTATTCCAACTTTATATCCATATCTTTCTAATACTCTTCCAATTATTGTAGTTCCAAATGATGGGTGATCTACATATGCATCTCCTGATACAATTATAAAGTCTAATATATCCCATCCTCTATCTTTCATATCCTTTTGTGATATTGGTAAAAATTCCATTTATATTCATCCTTTGTATTATAATATAGTTATTATATACATTATAATACTTTTAAGCAACAAAAAACCGCCTTAAATAAGGCGATTTTAAAATTTATGCATTTAAACCTGGTAAATTTAATAAGTTCCATGGTTTATTATAATGTGGTTGGAAAAAGAAATCAGTATATGCAAGTTCATCTAAAGTCATTTTATTTTGTATAACTACTGACATAGTATTCATATACTGTGTTAAATCTGCATCTGATATAATTTGTGCACCTAATATTCTTCTTGTACCTTTTTCATATACCACCTTTAATGTAGCTTCTTCATGTGTTGGCATAAATTCAGGTCTATATTTATCTTTTACTGTAACAGTATCAAAGTCTAAACCAGCTTGTTTTGCTGCTTCTTCTGTAAGCCCTGAAGAAGAAATATTATGATTATATATCTTTATACCAGAAGTTCCTTGAGTACCCATATATCTAGCTTTATTTTCTAAGAGATTTTTAGATGCTATAGTTCCCATTCTTACTGCATTTGTAGCTAATGGTATGTATCTATGCTCTCCTGTTGGGTTATAAATTATTGCTGAATTGTCTCCTGCTGCAAATACGTCTTCTTTACTTGTTCTCATATATTCATCTACTTTTATTGCACCATTACCTAACATTTCTACTTGATCCTTAAGTAAAGAAGTATTTGGTTTGAAACCAATACATAATATAACTAAATCTATATCATACTCACCCTTATCAGTTATAACCTTTGATACTTTACCATCATTTCCTTCAAATTTTGTAACTTTTTCACCTAACGCAAGTTTTATTCCTTTTTCTCTAAAAGTATTTTCAGCTATATCAGTATATTCTTTATCTAAATATTTACTTAGTATTCTATCAGCCATATCTATAAGAGTAACATTTTTATCATTTAAATTAAATGCTTCCGCAAGCTCTACACCAATATATCCTGCACCTATTACTGCTATATTCTTTGCATTTTTAGCTCTCTCTATAATAGTATTTGAATGATTATAATTTTTAGATAATAATATGTTATCCAAGTCTATACCTTCAAAAGGAGGTATAATTGGCCATGAACCTGTTGTAACTATTAATTTATCATAAAGCTCTTCAAATTCTTCTCCTGATTTCATATCTCTAACTTTTATTTTCTTTTTGTCAGTATCTACATCTAATACATCATGCTGCATCTTGGTATTAACTCCAAGTTTAGCAAGTTCCTTTGGTGATGAATAAAATAATCCTTCTGGATCTTCTATAAATCCACCTACATATAATGCTATACCACAAGAAAGAAAAGAAATATTATCATTTCTTTCGTAAACTGTAATTTCTGCATCAGGATACATCTTAGCAGCATTTACTGTTGCCGCTGTTCCTGCATGTGTACATCCTATTACTACTATTTTCATAAAATACACTCCTTGATTGTTAAATTTAAAATTATTTTATTTGCTGCTATATTAATAGTACCCACAATTTTTAGAAATAAACTTTAATTGATAATTATTTTCAATAAAATATAAAAATTTAATGATAATATAAAAATTAGTATTACTCAAATGGTCATAAAAACTTAAGTACGTTTAATTTTACTATTTATTGTTATATTAACATAATCATAGTTTGAATTAATTTTTATTTAATACACATAATAATATGGCAGCAAAAATTTTAAAGGAGTGAAAACTTTGAAAAATAAAATGGGAAATAATCAAGGTAAAAATGCTAGACAAAGAGTTCAAGGAGTTACAGGCCAACTTCAATCTTCAGTAAGCGAATTAAATCAAGCTCTTTCTTCTGTAGAAAAGCCAGAAAACAAGCAAAAAATCCAAAACACTCTTAACTCAGTAAATAATGCATTACAATCTGCTAATGATACATTATCAAACTATAAAGAATAATATATTTATTTAAAAAGGAGCTTAGGCTCCTTTTTAAATTCTAAATATTACATTTGATTAATATTTAGAATTCTACTATAATATAAATATTAATCAAAGGAGGTGAGAATATTCGTGATAAATGGTCTTCAAATTTAGGTTTTATTTTAGCAGCATCTGGTTCTGCAATAGGTTTAGGTAATCTATGGAAATTTCCATATAATACTGGTTCAAATGGTGGCGGAGCTTTTGTTTTATTATATATATTATTTCTAGTAATTATAGGTATCCCTTTAATGCTTGCAGCCATAACTCTTGGACGAAAAACTGAATTATCTGTTTTTGGTGCATATAGAAGCATTGATAAAAGATGGGCTTTTGTTGGTACTCTAGCAATAATATGTGGTTTTATTATACTTGCCTTTTATTCTACTGTAGGAGGTTGGGTTATATTTTATCTAAAATCAGCAATAGTAGGTGATCTAAGTACCACTGATTCAGCATATTTAAATAGCCTTTTTGATAATTTACTTAATTCACCTATAGAATTATTGTCATATCAATTTATTTTCATGATAGCTACCATATTAATAGTTTTAAAAGGTATTAGTGGTGGAATTGAAAAAGCTTCAAAAATAATGATGCCGGCTTTATTCATAATGATTATAATTATAGCTGTAAGAAGTATTACTCTTAAAGGTGGTATAGAAGGTATAGAGTTTTTATTTGTACCTGACTTTTCGAAAATTAATATGAATGTAGCAATGAATGCTCTAGGTCAAGTATTCTTTTCAATTTCTATAGGAATAGGAACTATGATTACTTATGGAAGCTATCTAGATAAAAAAGATAACCTCTTATCTACAGCAACTCTTATTCCAGTGTTAGATACAATTATTGCTATACTCGCAGGACTTGCAATACTACCTGCCGTATTTGCCCTTGGTTTTGAGCCTACAGACGGTCCAAAACTTATGTTTGTAACATTACCTGCTGTATTTTCATCTATGCCATTTGGTTACTTTTTCAGCTTATTATTCTTTATATTAGTATTATTTGCAGCGCTTACTTCTTCTATATCAATGCTAGAAGTAGCTGTATCATATTTTGTAGATGAAAAAGGTAAAAAGAGAGTACCAACAACTATAATTACAGGTGGATTTATATTTTTACTTGGAGTACCCTCTTCACTTTCTCTTGGAGCTTGGTCATTTAAAGTATTAGGTAATTTAAACTTCTTTGACCTTTATGATAAATTAGCTTCAAATATACTTTTAACAACAGGTGCATTCTTACTTGCAATATTTGTAGGATGGGTTTTAACTCCAGAAAAAGCAATAGAAGAAATAGAGAGCTCTAAAATAGAATTTAAATTAGCTAAAATATGGTCTTTACTCATAAAATATGTAGTTCCTATTGCTATAGGTATAATATTAGTTAATTCTTATATAGATTTTATTAAATCAGTTCTTGGCATAGAATAAAATAATCCCTGCATATTAATATGCAGGGATTATTTTTATTTTAAGTATTTATCAAACCAATTAGTTATTTGTTCAAGTCTTTCTATTCTACTTTTTGGCTTACCACTTCTACTAAGTTCATGATTTTCATCTTTAAATATACATAATTTACTTTCAATATTATGATATTTAAGTGCTGTAAACATCTGTATCCCTTCAACTACCCAACATCTATAATCTTTTTCTCCATGAATAAAAAGCGTAGGTGTATTTACTTTATCTGCATATTTAAGGGGAGAATGCCACCATAATTTTTCATTATCACTCCAAGGAGTTTCACCAATTTGATCCTCTGTAAAGTAATATCCTATATCTGTAGTAGAATACATACTCGTCCAATTAGATATACTTCTTTGAGATGCAGCTGCCCTAAATCTACTAGTATGACCTATTATCCAATTTGTCATAAAACCTCCATAAGATCCACCTGTAACTCCTACCTTGTCTTTATCTATAAAAGAATACTGTTCAAGTACTTTATCAGTAAATTTCATTATATCATCATAATCAATTGTTCCATATTTCCCTCTAATATCTGCAAAATCATTTCCTTTTCCATCACTACCACGAGGATTACAGAAAAACACTACATAACCTTGATTTGCCCAATATTGCATTTCATGATAAAAAACATTTCCATATACAGTTTTTGGTCCTCCATGAATATCCAATATAGCTGGATACTTTTTACTTTTATCAAAATTAACAGGTTTAATTATGAATCCATCAATAGTAATCCCATCATTTTCTACACTATAATTTTCTACCTGGGATAATGTTCTTTCTTTTTGTAACCAGTTATTAAAATTAGATATCTGAATTTCTTCTTTTTCATCTAATTTATATATTTCTTGTAATTTTAAATCGCGAAGCCCTATAAAATATATTTCTCCATTTTTTACACTAAATCCATCTACTGAACCTTTATTCTTTACTAGCTTTTGTATATTACCATTCTCATCTATTCTATTTATATATGAACTGTCATTTTCTGTAGTAATAAAATAAAGATAATTTCCATCTGCCTTTACACTAGATGACGCACCATATCTTACATCTGAACCCACTGAATTCCATACACTTTTACCAAAATCAGGAGTTATACATTTCATTTCATCTTTATTTAAATCATAAGTATAAAACTTACCATTTTCATTTATACCATAATTTTTCATATTTGTAGCATTTATTATTAACTTATCATCTTTAATAAATCTAGCATAATCATATGAAAAACCATTACTATCTATATTTTTCAATTCATCATTTTTTATATCATAAATATATAAAGAATCAGTTAAGTCCATTTTATTTTCAAATTTATTAGATATAAATACTACTTTATCTTTATTATCATTTAATGAAAATTCACCTATATTTGTAATGTCATCTGTAAGAGCTTTATATTCTTCTTTTTCTAAATCATAAATATATAATCTGCTTCTTTTTTTATTCGTATAACCACTGCCATTAGACCAAAAAGGTATTTCATCTAATTCAATAAAACTTTTTTTATCTTTATTTTTATCTTCTTTATCATAGCTAGCTGTAAATATAAACTTATTCTCAGTTAATTTTTCAATATTAATTACATTTTTATCTATTTCAAAATACTTTTTGGCCTCTCCTCCATTTATATTTATTTTATAAAATTTAGTAATTTCTTTTTTTGTCTCTTTACTCTTATCTATTTCATCTCTATTGCTTGAAAATATTATCTCTTCATCATTTAACCATATAAATGAACTTTCCTTATCAAATGTAGTAATCTGTCTTAAATTTCCTTTATAATATAACCAAATATTAGATAAGTATTTATTTTCTTCTTTATCAATATTATGTACTACAAAAGCAAGTTTCCCTTTTTCTTTTCCATGTTTAATACCTGATAAAAACTTATACTTTGTAAAATCATCTAATTTTAACTTTTCCATAAAATTCCCCCTCTATTATTCTAATTTATATTATATAATAATATCAGAATTATTAAAACATTATAATATTTGAGAATTTAAATGACTTTTTAGAAAATTTAATATAAAATAATATTAAACTATATGAAAGGATGATAAAATGAACAATTTCAATGAATTATTAAAAAAATATGCTGATATTGCAATTAATATTGGTGTAAACATTCAAAAGGATCAAATTCTTTATATTAATGCTCCTATTGAAAGCAATGAATTTGTAAGAGCTCTTTCAAGATCTGCCTATGATGCAGGTGCACGTGATGTTATGGTTAATTGGAATGACGATGAATTAGCCCTTATAAGATTTTTAAATGCACCAGACAAAGCATTTAAAGAATTTCCACAATGGAAGGCAGATGGATTAGCAGAGCTTGCAAAGGATAATGCTGCTTTTATATCAATTACTGGTAATGATCCAGACATATTTAAAGATGTAGATCCTGAAAAAATGGCAACAGATACTAAAACAAAACTTAAAGCCCTTCAAGAATATAGAAAATATACAATGGCTAGCAAAGTAGCTTGGTGTGTTATAGCTGCTCCTTCAAAAGCATGGGCTAAAAAAGTTATAGGTATTGATGATAGTGAAAAAGCTATAGAAAAGCTTTGGGATAAAATATTTAAAATAGTTAGAGTAGATAGAGAAGAACCTGTAGAAGCATGGAAGGAACATACTACAAATTTAGAAAATAGAGTAAAATATCTAAATAAAGAAAACTTCAAGAAATTACATTTCAAATCCTCTATTACAGATTTAGAAGTAGAACTACCAAAAGGCCATATTTGGGCAGGTGGAGGAGAAAAGAATGATAAGGACACATATTTTGTAGCTAATATTCCAACAGAAGAAGTCTTTACTATGCCTCATAGAACTGGAGTAAATGGTGTAGTTAAAAATACTAAACCATTTAATTATAATGGCAATTTAATAGATGACTTTACACTTACACTTGAAAATGGTAAAGTTGTAGATTTTAAAGCAGAAAAGGGCTATGATGTACTTAAAAAAATGTTAGAAACTGATGAAGGAGCATTACATTTAGGTGAAGTTGCCTTGGTACCACATGATTCTCCTATATCAAATTTAGATACAATATTCTATAATACATTATTTGATGAAAATGCATCTTGTCATTTAGCTTTAGGAAAAGCATACCCTACATGTATAGAAAATGGAAGTGATATGGAAACAGAAGAGTTAACAGAAAAAGGTGCAAATGATTCACTTATACATGAAGATTTCATGATAGGTTCAGCTGATATGAATATAATAGCTGAAAAACAAAATGGTGAAAAAGTACAAATATTTAAAGATGGTAATTGGTCTATATAAAATTACAACCACTAGGACTTAACCTAGTGGTTTTTTGTTATTTAATCAATTCATTCATTTGTACAGCTATGTCTTTTAAGTTTTCAGCATTTGCCGAAAGTTCTTCACTCATTGCTGCACTTTGTTGAATTGATTGAATTAAAGTATTAAATTCTCCTATTGTACTTTCTGTATTTTCATAAATGTTTTCATTGAAATTTACTATTTCTTTTGTTTTATTAAGTTGTCCTTTAGTCATAACATTTATATTTTTTATAGTTTCAGTAAAATCTTTTAATTCTGATATCATATCTTTTACATTATGTACAGTATCACCTACTATATTATTTCCTTCAGTTATATGATTATTATTATTAGTCATTAAATCTTCTACATCAGAAATTTTTGTTTTTAACTCTGTAGTTATTCCAGCTACATCTTTCAACGAATGCTTAGTATTTTCAGCAAGTTTTCTTATTTCTTCAGCTACAACTACAAATCCTCTTCCAGATTCCCCAGCTCTAGCAGCTTCTATTGAAGCATTTAATGCAAGTAAATTAGTTTGTTCAGCAATATTTCCAATAATAACTAATATCTCATCTACTTCTTCAGCCTTATCCTGAAGTTTTCTTGTAGCATCAAAAGTGAATTCTATTCGTTCCTTTATTTTATTCATAATGTTAGATGCTTCATTTAATGATATTTCATTTTTATTGGATTTTTCTATAAGTTCTAAAGCTATACTTCTACTATTATTTGTTTTGTTATGTATACTCTCATTCTCTGATAGTAACTCATCTAATATATTTGTATTCTTTTTAGACTTATCTAACATAGAGTTACTCGATTGTAGTACATTATCACTAGTATAAGCTATTTCTTGCATAGCTGTACTTTCTTCTTCTGCTATAGTTGACACCATTTTACTAGAGTCTAATAATGAATCTGCAAATTCAGAAGTTCTATTAAAAATATTTGATATTTTTTGATTGTTATTTGCTAGTTCTTCTTCTCTTTTTTGTATTTGATTAAGTATATTAGAAGCAAACAATGTAAA
The DNA here is from genome assembly GCF_009911265.1 of Senegalia massiliensis. Lineage (NCBI taxonomy): Bacteria > Bacillati > Bacillota > Clostridia > Eubacteriales > Clostridiaceae > Senegalia > Senegalia massiliensis. Next base: position 74,599 of record NZ_QXXA01000006.1, read on the forward strand.
TATGAATATACCAAAAGAAGTTAGAGTAATTATTATTGCTCTGATTACAAATTCTTGTATTATCAATTCTTCTGATGGAAGTGTGTTAGAATTAAATGTAAATATAGCTATTTGGCTTATAATTCCAGTAATTATAAATGCAATATTTAATTTAACATCTAAAAATAATGCTCCTAAAATAATAAAGTAAAATATGCTCATCCATAATTCCTTAGATGGTATCATAAATACTAAATATAAGTAATTTATAAAAGTCATAATAAATATTATATACTTTAAAATATTAAAATTCTTTTTATTAAAATTTCCATTATCAACAGTCTTTCTATGCATTAAATAAAAAATAATAGATTCAACTATAATTAAAAGTCCAAATAAAGACAAATCTAACCATTTAATTGAACTATATAACCCTAAATATTTCATAACTGAAAAAGTTGTTGCAGCTAATAATCCACTTATTGAATAAATAATAAGTACAAATTTCAAAGTTTTTTTCTGATAATCTATTATTGTATTAGTATCTTCTCTCATATTAACCTCCTTCATAAACATTTACCATTTATAACTCAATGCTTGCATAGTATAACCTGCTGCAACAGAACAAAATACTATTAAATCATCTTCTATAAAATTTTCTTTTTCTAACCTTTCATTTAGAGCCATTATTGGACTGGCACTACCAGTATATCCATACTTATCTGCTATAAATGTAGCTTTTTCTAAAGTATTACCTAATTTTTCTAAAGTAACTTTTATATCGTCTTTAGAAAATTGTGACATAAAATAATGTGATACATTTTCTGGAGTATATTCATTTTCTTTTAGTAAGTTAACTACTAATTCTGACCACTCATCTGAAAGAAAACTAAAATCAAAAGGTTTCCATTGCATCTTTCTATCATAACTTGTTAGATTTGTATCAACTATATTTTCAAGGCCACATTCTGGAAATCTTATAGTATCATTGTAATTATCATCAGTAAACATTCTTGTTGCTAAAAATCCTCTTTGTTTGTCTTCTTCTATAGATTCTAAAATAATTGCAGCAGCACCATCTCCTACAATAGAATATGTAATCATATCATCTTCCCTAGCAAAAGGACTTACGTGCAAAGAACCAATTATTAAAGCTCTTTTAAATTTTTTATCAGTTTTTAAATATCTAGTTGCTACATCAATAGCACTTATCATTCCAACACAGTTATTATTCAAGTCAAAAACTGAAGTTGCATTAGTAGCCTTTAATTCATTTCTCATCATCAATGCACAAGAAGGCATTAAATATTGTGGTGTATCTGTAGCAGATATTATTATATCTATATCTTCAGGAGAAAGATTTGCATTTTTCAATGCTTTTTTAGCAGACTTAACCCCCATACCTATCATAGTTTCATTATTATCAGCTTGCTTTCGTATGTCTCTACCTAATTTCTTCATTAAATTAGTTACATGATCATCTAGTTCATACTTTTTAAAGTGATTTATAACTTCTTTATTTTTCACTTCTTTTGTTGGATTATATGAACCAACACCTTTTATTAATACATTTTGATACATTTTACACTCCCCTTTAGTTTAATTACTAAGAAGATGCACAAAAAGTAAAATAGATAACTCTAAGTAGAGCTATCTATTTTATAGCAATCAACTTAGCGGCTTGGCAATCATAGATTCATTCCTTAGACCCATAGCTTTGCGTCCTTAACTTTCGATAAGTTTGCCTTTATTAAGTTATATAATTCGACAATATTTTACTAGATTATAATATCATATAAAGTATCTTTTTCCAATATATTTAAAACAAAAAAGATGAGAATTGAATCTATCAATTCTCACCTTTTTTATTAATATTTGTGACCAAAGCTAGGGAAAATAAGGAATATAACTACAATCACACAAATTATAAGTAATAAATCATCATCCAATCCAAAGAAGCCTTTTGTTGTTGCTGACATTTACCACACCTCCTAATAATATATGATATGTTTTAAAACAAATATTGCTACTCTTAGAAGGTAACTTTTTTTCCAAATAAATATACAAATGCTATTACTACAATTAATGCTGATGGAAGAACAAGATAAACTGGGACTCCAAGTCCTACTGGAATATAACCAAATAATATTGTAATTATACCAACAGTTATAGCATAATATAATTGAGTTTTTACATGATCTATATGATCACATGCAGCACCCATTGAAGATAATATTGTAGTATCTGAGATAGGTGAACAATGGTCACCAAATATAGCTCCTGTAAGTACTGCTCCTGCATTCATTAACATATATGAATTTTCTGGAGATATAGAAAATGCTAAAGGTATTGTAAGTGGCATAAGTATACCCATTGTTCCATAGGATGTACCTGTAGAAAATGATATTATTGCTCCAAATATAAATATTACTGATGGAAGTAAAAACTCAGGCATTTTATCACTTAGTATTGATATCAAAAATTTACTTGTTCCTAAATCTTTGATCACTCCTGAAAGTGACCAAGCAAGCACTAATATAACACCAGTAATAAGTAATGATTTTAAACCATGTATAAAAGTATCAATACCTTCATTTACTGTAAATATTTTTTGTTTTATTCCCATTAAAAGTGCTACAATACTTGCTAAAAGTGCTGCTTGAAATAAAACTATACTAGCATCTGATGCTCCAAATGTTTCTCTTATAGCCATAAGTGATAAAGGAGAATCCTTTATCATTTCTATCATATTAGCATCTTCTGCTAAAGCTATATATCCATTATAATAAAATCCTGCAAAAGCTGATATCATAAGCACAAGTATTGGAACCAGTGCATTTTTTATTTTTAATTTAGTACCTTCATTTGGTTCTAAGTTTTTATCATTATCACTCATCATTGGACTTGAATCTTTTCTTAATACCTCACCTTTAATTCTAGCTCTTTTTTCTACTTTATACATTGGTCCAAATTCTTTCATAAGAATTGCTGTTGCTACTATAAATATAAGTATAAGTATATTATAAAATCTATAAGGTATTGTAGATACAAATATGCCATATGCATTTACATTTTGTCCTATTGATTCATATGCATCCTTTATAAGACCTACCTCATATCCAATCCAAGTAGATATAAGTGCAATCCCTGCAATAGGTGCTGCTGTTGCATCTATAATAAATGCTAATTTTTCTCTTGAAATTCTCATTTTATCAGTGACAGGTCTCATAATAGGACCTACTATAAGTGCATTTGCATAATCATCAAAGAATATAAAAAGTCCTAATATCCAAGTAATTATTTGTGCACTTACAGGTGATTTAGCCTTTTTAGCTAAAGACTCTGCAATAGCTTTTGCTCCACCCATTTTTGAAATCAAAGCAATCATTCCACCAATAGTTAAACATTGAAGAATAATTCCTGCATTCCAGCTATCTGCAAGAGATGAAACCATATATACTATTAAGTCTAAAAAACTATGAATTAATGCTCCAAATACATTATAATTATTTAATGATAGAATAAATGCTCCAGTAAGAACTCCTATAAATAATGATATAATTACATTTTTACTTATAAATGCAAGAACTATAGCTATAAGTGGTGGTAAAAGAGTCCAAATACCAAATTTTTCTGCATTAAGCTTTGCACTATCTACTTCATCTGCTAAAGCATAAGTAGAAATAAAAATTAAAATTAATACTAATAACAATACTTTTCTCTTCAAGAATAATCCCTCCTTTCTTAAATATATATTCGATAACTTTTAAAAATATCCTAATTGTAAGTTTACATTTAAATTTAATTATTATATATTATGTATTATAAATAGCTTCGTAGAAAGGAAGATTTTATGAGTATTTTAACAGTTAAAAACCTAACTCATGGTTTTGGTGATAGAGCCTTATTTGATAATGTATCATTTAGATTATTAAAAGGTGAGCATATCGGACTAATTGGGGCAAATGGAGAAGGTAAATCTACATTTATGAATATAATTACAGGAAAAATAACACCAGATGAAGGTGACATTGAATGGTCTAAGAGAGTAAGAATAGGATACTTAGATCAACATACAGTTTTAAAAAAAGGCATGACTATTCGTGATACATTAAAGTCTGCTTTTAGTTATCTTTTTGATTTAGAAAAAGAAATGAATGCTATATGTGATGAAATGGCTAATGCTACTCCTGAAAGATTAGAAATACTTTTAGAAGATATGGGGACAATCCAAGATATTCTTACAAATAATGATTTTTATATAATAGATGCAAAGGTAGAAGAAATAGGAAGAGGTCTTGGACTTGATGCTATAGGGTTTGAAAAAGATGTAAATGATTTAAGTGGAGGACAAAGGACTAAAGTACTACTTGCAAAATTATTATTAGAAAAACCAGATATATTACTATTAGATGAGCCTACAAACTATTTAGATTATGAACATATAGAATGGTTAAAAACTTATTTAAATGATTATGAAAATGCATTTATACTCATTTCTCATGACATACCATTTTTAAATAGTGTAATAAATCTAATCTATCATATGGAAAATCAAAAATTAGATAGATATGTTGGAGATTATGATGATTTTATGAAAGTTTATGAAATGAAAAAGAAACAAATAGAAGCAGCATATAAAAAACAACAACAAGAAATAGCAGGACTTAAAGATTTTGTAGCAAGAAATAAGGCAAGAGTATCTACTAGAAATATGGCTATGAGTAGACAAAAAAAGCTTGATAATATGGATATAATAGAATTAGATAGAGAAAAGCCAAAGCCAGAATTTAATTTTAAAGAAGCAAGAACTCCATCAAAATTAATTTTTCAAACTAATGATTTAGTTATAGGATATGATGAGCCTCTTACTAAGCCTTTGAATATTCGTATGGAAAGAAAACAAAAAATAGCTATAGTTGGAGCAAATGGTATAGGTAAAACTACATTATTAAAGAGTATATTAGGTGAAATAAAACCTATATCAGGTACAGTTGAAAAAGGTCAAAATCAATATATAGGATACTTTCAACAAGAAATAAAAAAAGATAATTATAATACATGTATTGATGAGATGTGGAGTGAATTCCCTGGATTTAATCAATATGAAATAAGATCTGCACTAGCCAAATGCGGACTTACTACAAAACACATTGAAAGTAAAGTAGTTGTCCTAAGTGGTGGAGAACAAGCAAAAGTTAGATTATGCAAACTTATAAATAAAGAAACTAATATATTAATTTTAGATGAGCCTACAAATCATCTAGATAAAGATGCAAAATCCGAACTGAAAAGAGCATTAAAAGAATACAATGGAACAATACTTTTAATCTCACATGAACCAGAGTTCTACAATGATATTGTAACAGATATTTGGAATTGTGAAAATTGGACAACAAAAATAGTTTAAAAAGAAAAAATCCTGATTTATAAATCAGGATTTTTTCTAATCATTTAGTTTTCTTACATTTATTCTTATTTATATTATTTTTCATTATATTTTTCTATATCAATATTGTTCATAACCTTACTTGAAACCAGTCCTGCAAGCATAGAACCACTTACATTTACTGCAGTTCTACCCATATCAATTAATGGTTCAATTGCTATTAAAAGTCCTACAAGCCCAACAGGAAGTCCCATTGTAGATAAAACTATTAAAGCTGCAAATGTTGCTCCTCCACCTACACCTGCAATACCAAATGAGCTAAGTGCTATTACTATTACAAGTTTAATTAAAAATGCTGGCGCTAAAGGGTTTATTCCTACAGTTGGTGCTATCATAACAGCAAGCATAGCTGGATAGATTCCTGCGCATCCATTTTGACCTATACTTGATCCAAGAGATGCTGATAAATTTGCATGGCCTTCTGATACTCCGAATTTATCTGTTTGAGTTTCAACATTTAATGGAATCGCTCCTGCACTAGTTCTAGATGTAAATGCAAATGTTAAAACTGAAGCTGATTTTTTAAGATATGTCATAGGATTTAATCCAAATATAGCTAGTATTACAAAGTGAATAATAAACATAATTATAAGTGCTACATATGAAGCTATTACAAATTTAAGTAACCTTGCAATTTCACTAAAATTACTTGTAGAAACCACCCTTGTCATAAGAGCTAAAACTCCATATGGAGTAAGTCTTAATACTAAAGTAACCATTCTCATAACTACATCATGAAGTGTAGATATTATTTTCGCAAAATGTTCTGCTGATTCTGGTTTCTTTCTTCTAAGACCAAGTGTTGCAATAGATATAAATGCTGCAAATACAACTACTGAAAGAGTAGCTGAACTTCCCTGACCAGTCATTGCATAAAAAGGATTTATTGGTATTATCTCAACTATTTGTTCAGGAATAGGTTTTGCTGTAAATTCTCCTAATCTGTTTTCTAGATTATCTGCTGCTTGTGATTCATCTTCTCCCACTTGAAGTCCTTCTGCAGAAAGATCAAATATAGATGCTGTACCTACACCTACTAAAGCTGCAATACCTGTAGTTAATACTAATACTAATATTATAATACCTGCCATCTTACCTAAATCTTTTCCAGTTTGTTTTATTATGGCTCCAGTTATGGCTATAAATACAAGAGGAATTACAATCATTTTAAGAAGTCTTACATATGCTGTACCTACTATTGAAATCCATGTATTAGATTGAATAACAACCTCTGAGTTTGGACCATAAATTAATTGCAGTACTGCCCCAAATACTATACCACCAAGTAATGCTAAAAGTACTCTTTTGGTAAATGATACATATTTCTTTTGCATCATAAATAACCCAAATGTTATAGCTAAAAATACTAAAATGTTTATTATGGTTAAAAATATATCATTCAATATTATTGCCTCCTTCTCTTTTTTTATATTATACCATACTATTCCGGTATGTAAATAGGGAATTAAAATTATTCTATATTTACACCTGCCATTTTCATAAGATATATTGCATTTCTAGTAGTTGATACACCCCTCCTTAACTTATAATCAAAATGTATTTCTCCTCTTTCATAGTATTCCTTGAAATGATAATTTAGTACATTACCCAAAGTCTCCTTTTCCATTTCACCTAATTCTAAATCATGAGTAGAAACAAGGCCTATAGCTTTATTCTTATAAAGCTGTTTTAAAAGCATTTTTGCACCAATATGTCTATCATATGAATTGGTACCTTTAAATATTTCATCTAATAAGAAAAATACTTGCAAATCTTTATTTGACTTTTCTACTATACTATTTATTCTCTTAAGCTCGCCATAGAACGAAGAAATACCTGCTTCTAAGTCATCACTTATTCTCATACAGATTTGTAAATTCATTATAGATAAATTCATACTTTCTGCACATACTTTACAGCCACAATAGCCAAGCACTATATTTATTCCAATAGTTCTTAAAAAAGTACTCTTCCCTGCCATATTTGAGCCTGTTACAAGTATTACTCTAGAAGGATCTTCTATATTTATACTATTAGCTACTCCTTTTCTTAAAAGAGGATGAGCTATACTTTTTGAATTAAAAATTGAATCTTTTTTTTCTATATTTGGAAATACCCAATCTCTATTATCAAAACTAAGTCCTGCAAAAGAACTTAATTCTTCTAACTCTCCTACTATATTAATCCATTTTTCAACATTATCCCCTGATTGTTCTTTCCATTTATATAAAGATATTAAACACTGATAATCCCATAAAAGTAATACATTTATAGGAAAGAAGATCATATTTTTTCGATTTAGAGATCTTTCAACTATTTTCTCAAGTTTTCTTAATTGATTAGAAGCATCCTCATTATTTTTATTTTTTAAACCATCTCTTAAATCTAAAATATATTTAGATTTAAAATTACCTTTTTCAAATTTTTCTATCATCTTTGCATAGGTTTTTATATCATCTCCATATTTATATATTTTGTCAAATTCCTTATTTAAGTTGTTAGAGTTAAGTGCTCTCATCAAAAATTGAATTGCTACAAATGATAATGCTACTATTTTTGGTATAGCTAAAAATACATATGCCCCTAAAAGTAAAATAATAGTTATTAATGGTAATACTTTAAAAAATATATTAGTACTTTTTTTAGTATATATATCTTCTTTATGTTTCGACCATAATATTATATCTGTATTATCTCTATTACCCTTCTTTTCCTTCTCTATAGCTGATGCAGCAAATCTTTGTCGCCACCACCTCTTTTTTGCTAACTCTTCTATAGCTTCTTGTCTACTTTTTATAACTTCTATATCTCTAGGAGGATTCTTTAAAATATTTGCTAACTTTTCTTTCCCAATAGGAGTATATGTCCTATTTATATATTGAAAAAGTGAATTTTTACCGAATATATCTAAGTCATAACTAAATCTATGATTCATATCAATAAACTCTTTTCCATCTTCTTTGAAATTTTTCCAATTCCAATTTAACCTTTCTATTCCATTACTATTTATATCTCGTATAGATGATATATATCTATAATAATTTTTTAAATAATTATGTATTTTTACAAGATATAAAAATAATAATAATGAAATAGTAAATAATCCCCATAATACTAAATCACCTAAATCTCTAGCTAAAAATATCCCTAGCATTATAATAACTGCAGCTGTTAAAAGTCTAATAGTACTAATTATATTCATTGTTTTATTTGTACCTTTTAATAAATCACTATACTTTGCTGTTCTTCTTTTATATATATTTATTGGCTCAACCAAAATTATATCCACCTTTCTTTTATCTCTATATAATAATTGTATCTAAAAAGGGTAAATATATCCATAAGAGATTTAATTTTTTGAAATTAATTTGGAGGTGAAGAAATTTGAGCATAGAAGGTTTTTATTTACTCCCCCACCCTCCTATAGTTATTCCAGAGGTTGGAAGAGGAGAAGAGCAGAGAATAAAAGAAACTTATGAAAGTTTAGAAACTGTAGCAAAAGATATAAAAAAAATTTCTCCTAACACTATTATTTTAGTAACTCCACATGGTACTATGTTTAGAGATGCCATATCTATTTCATATGGTACTACTATACATGGAGATTTATCAGATTTTGGTGTGAATAATGTAAGCATGGATTTAGATATTGATTTGTCTCTCACTGATAAAATTTATGAATTAGCTGAGAACAAAGAAATTCCCATATTAAAATCAACATCTTCATTACTAGATAGTTATGATGCTTCTTTTTATTTAGACCACGGAGCAATAGTTCCATTATATTTTATAAATAAATTATACACTGATTATAAAATAGTCCATATAACTTATGCTCCAATAGAAGATGAAAAATTATATGAATTTGGAAAAGTTATAAAAGAAGCAATAGAAAATATGGAAACAAAATCAGTATTTATAGCTAGTGGAGATTTATCTCATAGACTTAAAGATAGTGGTCCTTATGACTATCATCCAGCTGGAGAAAAATTCGATAAAGAAATATTAAATCTTTTAACTAAAGGACAAACTAAAAAAATATTTAATATGGACAAAGAAATGATAAAAGATGCAGGAGAATGTGGAATGAGATCAATTCGTATACTTTTAGGTACGCTTTCTAATATGGACTATAAAGGTACACTTTTAAGTTACGAAAATACTTTTGGTGTAGGATATGGAGTGATGAAATTTGACTATAAAAGGAAATAACCCTTATGTAAAATTAGCAAGAGAAAATTTAGAAAGCTATATAAATAACAGACATATATTAAATACTTTACCTGATTATATAACAAAAGAAATGCAGCAAACTAGAAGAGGAGTATTTGTAACTCTTCATAAAAATGGTAATTTAAGAGGTTGTATTGGTACAATTTTCCCTGTAACCGAGTCCGTAGTTGACGAAATTATAAGAAATTCTATAGAGGCAGGAGTTTATGATCCTCGATTTCCTGCAGTTACAAAAGATGAATTAAAAGATATACAATTTTCAGTAGATGTACTATCAAAACCAGAAAGAACTAGCAGAGAGAATTTAGACCCTAAAAAATATGGAATAATAATTACAAGTAACAGAAAAAATGGAGTATTGCTTCCTGATTTAGAAGGAGTAGATACAGTGGATCAACAAATTAATATAACGCTTAAAAAAGCTCAAATAAGTCAAAGTGAAAATTATGAAATAGAAAGATTTACAGTTACAAGATATGAAGAAGAGTAGGTGATATTATCAAAAAAGAAGCTATGTTTTATGAAAAACTAGATGATAAAAAAGTACATTGCTATTTATGCCCACATAATTGTGTAATAGAAAATGAGAATGTAGGTAAATGTAGTGTAAGATTGAATGAAGATGGTAAGCTTTTTTCTACTAATTATAGAGAAGTTACAGCTATAACAGTTGATGCTATAGAAAAAAAGCCTCTAAAATTCTTTCGAGAAGGATCAAATATATTATCTGTAGGTACATTTGGATGTAATTTAACATGTGCTTTTTGCCAAAATTATTCTATAGCTCAATTTACAGATTATCATGCACATAGTCAAAGGATAACAGAAGAAGAATTAGTAGATTCAGCACTTAATACCAGTAATAATATAGGACTTGCATTTACTTATAATGAGCCTACGATTTGGTATGAATATGTATATGAAACAGCTAAATTATTAAAAGAAAAGGATAGCACTAAATCTGTAGTAATAGTTACAAATGGATTTATAAATAAAGAGCCCTTAGAAAAATTGCTCCCATATGTAGATGCAATGAATATAGATTTAAAAGGATTTAATAATGAATACTATACTGAAATTTGTGGTGGCAGATTAAATCCAGTACTAGATTCAATAGAAATAGCAGCAAAAAGTACCCATGTAGAAATAACTACACTATTAGTTACAGGAGAAAATGATAATCTAGATGAAATAGAAAACTTAACAAAATTTCTATCTAATATAGATAAAACCATCCCCTTACACATTACAAGATATTTTCCAATGTATAAAATGGATAATCCACCTACAGATTTAAATATAATGTATAAAGCAAAAGAAATAGCAGAGAAATATTTGGATAGAGTAGTTTTAGGGAATATATAAAGCTGAACTTTTATTAGTTCAGCTTTATGCATTACTTTGATAAATCTATAGTAAAAGGCTCTAATTTTTTATTTTCAATAAAACTTGTGAAATCAAATCGTAAAATAGTATTTTCTAATGAGAAATCTTCTATCTTTTCTTCTCCATCAAGTTCAAATACTGATTGAAAATGATAATTATCTTTATCAATTAATTTTACATTATTTCTAGATATACTATGACCTTTAGGTAAAAAAGGATTTTCTGGATCAATGTCATTGATAAAGTCTTTATCAACTAAAGAAAAGCTATAAGATAGATTGTGAGCTAATATATCAAATTTATCCTTGCTTAAATTTTCCTTTAGCCCCTTAAAATTATAATCAACAATTAGTGTATTTCCTTCTTCAGTAATATTTTTTACTTTAATTTTAAAATCTGTACGTTTACTTTCTAATATAAATGATCTTTTATTTAAAGTCTCTTGAACGGGAGTCTCAGATATTAAAAGAGACGGATAAAGTTTAATTGATTTTATATCTTTATCAATTTTATTAATATTTTTCCTGTAAATATTATAATGATTATCTTCCTTTACTAAGGTAGAAAGTTTAGTATTATTTTTATAGTTAAATAATTCATTCCCATTTTCATCTTCTGCTTTATAAATATCTATATAATCATTTTTATATTTTGATACAGTTTCAAAAATCATATTGGAAGTTTCTCTTGCTACATTAATTTCATCAATTTTTATTTTAATTTCTTCGTCTTTATAAAACTTAGATTTATTAACCATTAATGTCTTATTTATATCTTGTTTAATAGGAACATCAAAACTCCAATTTCCTTTTATACCATTAATATTATGAATAGAAACAGGTAATGTGAAATCTTCTTTAATCTCTCCATAAGGATATTTTAATTTCCATTGAAAGTCATATCCATCTTCTGATTCATGTATTCCAGTTGACATATTATTAAGCCATGAATCTTCCTTATCCCCTTTATTATTTTCAAAATTAACATCAAAATGTAATTCTCCTTTTTCAATATTTCCACTTACATGTCCTATAATTGAAACATTATCACCATCAAAATATGCATTCTTTAATTTAACTGTCACTCCATTTTGAGTTATTTCTTCATCTAATTCTGTTACTAATTCATCTTTAGCTAATTCTACTCCTAAGTTATCTCCAAATTCTTCATATATTCTTCCAATAAAGGGTGCACTAGCTAATACTTGATTCATACTGGGAATGAAAAAACCTGATAAAAAAGTAATACCACAAATAGATGCAGCAGCTACACAACTAATTATTAATTTCTTTTTAGTAGATTTTTTTGTTTTAGTTTGACTCTCTCTTTTTATTCCTTCATCAATTGCATTGAAAACATCTTCTTTTGGTACTTCTATTTTATTAATAGATGACTTTATATATTTATTATCCATAACTTCTCTCCCTTTCAAATTTCTTTTTTAGTTCTGCTTTACCTCTACTTAAATAAGTCTTTACAGTCCCTTCTGGTATGTTCATCATTTTACTAATAGTTTTTATAGAATAATCATGATAATAAAAAAGTATAATTGGTGTTCGGTAATTTTCCTTTAATTTACCTATAGCTTCTATAATATATAAAGAATCATTATCTACTACTCCAATATCAGAGTTTAACTTAAAGGAAATACCTTCTGTTAAAGAAACAATATTTTCCCTTCTTGAAAGTACTTGACCGGCACATCGAATTATAATCTTTGTAAACCAAGTCATGAAATACTCTGGATGTTTTAAGGTATGAATAGATATTAACGCCTGATAAGTTGCTTCTTGAACAATATCTAAGGCATCTTCTTTGTTATGTACATATAAATAAGCTGTGCGATAAATTTGTTCATAATTTTTCTTAAGTAATCTTTCAAAAGCATTTTTATTCCCTTTTATTGCTTTTTTTATTAATTTATAATCTTTTTCTTCCATTTCATAACTCCTTTCAATACATTAGTGGGCAAAATGGATAAAAAAGTTTCAACTTTTTTAAATTTTATCATAAAAAAACTAGAACGGATTTAATCCATTCTAGTTTCTTGTTTTTCTTTTCAATTAATATATATATCATATTTTATATAAATTATTTAAAAAGATTTTGTTCATTTAATTGGCCTCTTTCTACTCCCCATTCTAAGCTGTAAGGAGCATATAAAGTTGACAATAATATCATATTTATTATTGTAAATATAACAAATGTTTTTAACAATGCTTTATTATTTGTCTCTTTCAAGTAGGAAAATGTAATTATCAAAGCACATATTGCTATGATAATAGGTACTATTATATACTCCATTGAATATCCAAATACATAATTCTCTCTCATGGATATTATTTCAAATAAAATATTGATTATTAAACTACTAAAAACTACAACTTTAAGATATTTAGAGTTTTCTTTTCTTAATAACCTATATATCCCGAGAACTATTAATCCTGGTAATACCAAATACATTCTACTGACTAAAAATACAGGCATCATAATTATATTTTGTATTATATTTCCTAATTTTATAAAGAAATCTACCTTTTTCTCATCATTTCCAAACTGAGAGTCTGATGATGAAGATTTCAAAGTATAGTTATTTCCCTTACCTTCCATCCAAAAAACATAACTATAGTTACTTGAATCTAAAATTTGTAAATCTTTTATATTTACTTTATCTTTTTTGTATATTAATTTTTCCTCAGTAACTCTTCCATTATATAAATTTCTTAAAAATATATAAGATACATTATTTTTATCCTTGCCTTTTGCTACTAATGATATCTCTCCATCTTTATCCATATCTTTATTTATAGTTAAATTTATATCTTTATCTACTTTAATGCCACTATTTCCAGTCAATTCTAATTCCTTAAAAGATCCAATAGTTGAGCTTCTTGACCCTAAATTAAATGTCCCATACTTAATAGTTTTTTTATCGTTTGTAAATATATAACCCTTACCTATATCTATCCCAAATTGAATATCATTCTTTTTATCTATTTTTCCTATTGATTTGATTTCTCCTATTTCTTCATTAGAATTACTATATAAGTATAATAATTCAGTATTTGAATCTTGTTCTCTTTCTAATAGTATATGAATATTTTTATTTCTATCTTCTTTAGCCTTAATACTTTCAATACCAGAAACAACTTTTTCTCTCACTGAGCCTTCATTTATTAAATATAGCCTTTTTCCATCAGATGCTATTATATAAGGTGTCTTACCTTTTCTTAATACATCAAATCCAATAATATTATCTTTTATTTTTTCAACTTCATTTCTATCATTTATTTTAGAGAGTGTGTTTTTGTTTATAAAATATACTTTATTGTCTAATATTTTTATATCTTCTGATGATATATTATCAAGATTTAACTCCTCCCTATCACTTAATTCACCTTTTTTATTTATTGTTAAGTTAGCTATATTTTTATTATCATTTATAACTATATTTATATTTTCATAAAAATCAGAGTCATATATACCCTGAGCTTTAGTGATATTTTCAGTGTCCTTCCATGGCTTGCCTTTATATTTATCTGTATTTATCATCCTAGTAACTCCATACTGTTCGTATTCATAGAAGGTATTATAAAATAAAATTAAAATCATTATCACAATTAAAAGTATAATAGTAAGTATAGGTTTGCCCTTTTTCTTTCTATATTTTAATAATAATAGAAAAACAAAAATTATAAAGAATAATGATACTATTAATATATATATATTCTTATTTTGAGTATCAGATATACTTCTATTTATTAAATCTTTAGCTTTAACTCCATAGTAATCCGTTATCCATAATACAAGCTCTCCAGGTTGTTTTAATCTTTCTTTATCAATATTATCTATATCATCACTGTATGTATGAATAAGTTCCATTGATGGATGATTTAATGTTATAGAAGGAATGTCTTTCTCTCCAAATACAGCATGATCACTAGAAGCTGAAGGATTAAGCTTTAAATCCTCTCCCCACTTATCTTTTATTTCCTTTGCTAAATCTTTACTAGTTTGGCTATTGGGAAAATAGTCTATATACAGGTCTAGATTTTCTTTAGATCCTATCATATCTAGATTGATAATCTTACTTCCTATTAAATCAAAAGGTCTAGACCTAGTATAATAAGTGGAACCTTTAAGTCCACTTTCTTCTCCATCAAAGGCTACAAATACTATATTTTTCTTAGGAGATATATTGCTTTCTTTAATACTCCTAGCTATTTCTAATAACATACCTATACCTGACGCATTATCTAATGCACCATTAAATACTTTTCCATCTGCATCATAGCCTACATGATCATAATGCGCTGTTATTATCAAAGCTTCTTCTGTTTCCTTGTCTTTAGCAGGGATATAACCTATCACATTTCTCATATCTACCTTTTTCACATTTAAATCCATATTAAATTTAATGGTATATCCCTCTTTAGTATATTTTACTAATTCACTAAAAACATCAGATTTAACTAAAATTCTAATTAATTGAGATTCTTCGGTATCATCAGTCTTTCCATCCGTTATTACAGTTTTAAGAAATTTCTTTTCACTATTATCTTTAGATGGACTTATTACTAGATTAACTCCTAAACTCTTTAATTTTTCTATGTCAATATGGTTATAAAAAGTTTTAGAACTTAATATTATTTTACTATTCTCTTCTATCTCATCAAGTGATTTAACTATAGTTGCATTACCTTCTATTAACCCACCTACAGTATTATTCACAGGAAGTTCAGTATAGTCATCTCTGATACTATATTCATGAGCTATATTTCCGTTTTTATCTATAACTTGAAAAGTAGATTCTTCTTCAAGGATAGGAGAGTAGTCTTGAAATTCTTGAAAGTATTCATTTCTCTTATGTATAGGGGCAAGTCCCATTTCTCTAAATTCATTAGCTATATATTCTGATGCTTTTCTATGTCCCTCTGCCCCAGGGAGTCTACCTTCATATTCATCAGATGATAACTCTTTTATGTGGTTATAAGCATTGTCTTCATTAAACTTTAAATTATTAGTATTGCTACAACCCATAAGAGTAACAATCAAATATATTAAAATAAATATTAGAATTAATTTTTTTCTATTTTTCCTATCCATATCTAATTTCCTTCTACTTGAGATAACCATTCATCTTCTAATTGGATTAAATCTTTCCCATATACTTTGATAAAAGAATCATTTAATCCTTTCTCTGTATTCGTCTCATAAAGCTCAATATATCTGTCTAATCCATATGTATCTACAAGATATTTAGAAAATAAAGTAAGTTCAGTTGCTACTATATCCCAATCTAATTGTCTATCTATAATATAATCAGACATATAACTAAATTGAATATACTTATCCTCTTCTATAACCTTTTCTATATCTAACTCTATATCCAATTCACTTTCAACTCTATCCATAGTTATATAATAAAATAGACCATATTCTATAAACTGGTTTAGTGGGAACCCCTTTTGACTATTAATTGCTTGATATATTCGGGCCATAATACTTGAATCTTCTCCATAAACTTCATAAATACTCCCCAAATAAGAACTATTATGATTTCCATACACTACTTTATTTTCTACTTGCTTAAAGTCAAGCAAAATATAATCACTTATTTTTTCAGGATTTTTAAATCCTAATTTATCAGATATATTATCATAAATTTCTTCTCTCTCTTTCATTATTTTTTCTATATTTTCATTTACATCCGTATTAAATTCACTATATATAAATTTGAAATTGTCACTTTCTTTAACTATATTATTCTTATCAGAATAATCATTATCACCTAACTGAACTTTCCATTCATCATCTTCTTTAATAAAATCTCCTTTATATCTTTCATTTTCATTAATTTTTATATCATAATCTTCTCTTATACTATTATCTTGATTTATAGCAATATATTCATTGTTTAATGAGCCATTTATCCATACATATTTATTAGTATTTAAAGGATTTGGATGAATATAGTTAAACATTACTTTATCTCCTGTAAATATTTTATCCCCAGCTATTACTTCATCACCATCTATATATATTGGCAATTTATCATTGATTTCTTTATACATAGAATTTACTGATGGATTACCTGTTAAAATAATATGGGTATTTTTAATATCTTCTTCACTCACTTCACTATCAGATTTAATTATTATGTTATCTGTAGAATTTACCTTTAAAAGTTTAAGCATAAGATTTTCATAACCATAAGCAGATTTTTCAGAAGACAAATTTTCTTCCTCACTTCCTATAGTGCCATAAACTATAACGACCTTATCATTATTTTCACGAACACTAATAAAAAAATCTTCATAATTCATATCATCATTTAATTTCGTACCTACTTTATCAGTTTCACTACATCCAATTAAAAGAATAGTAATTATACTTATTATTAAAATACCTTTAATTAATTTCACCTCTAAACCCCTTTCATTTAAATGAATCATTTTGTTTAATAAATTAGTATTTATAAGATTTTAGGCCTAATAACTTCATTATAATAATATGAATATTTTTTGTCATTAATTACTACATTATTAATTGTTTGATATTCTTCTTTATTTCTTAGTTGACTTATAAGTCTGTTATTATCTAAACATATTTTAGAATACACTTTTATTAAATTTAACTCTTGGAAACAAAAATTAATAATCATTTGACCTACTAAAGATCCATAACCTAAGCCTAACCTATTTTCTGATATTAGTATACTATATTCTGCATTCCCATTTACCCAATTTATATTTTCAATAGAAGCATAACCTAATGTTTTATAACTTTTAGTTAAAACTAAAAAATAAATATTATTACTTTTTACCGAAGTTAAATTGTTATAAAAATAATTATAAAGTTTATCTTCATCCATATTTGCACCAAATTTCTCCGATAAATATTTTGAAGATTCTCCTTTTAAAACTTCTATAACCTTAGATATATTTTCTTCAAAGAGCGGTTTTAATATTATTTTTCTTCCATAGATCATTATAATTATCCCCCTAATCATCTTGTGATAAAATCAATAAATCATGGTATTTATTTTGTTTGTATATATGCTCTTTTAGTATTAATTCTGTTTTAAAGTTTAATATATCAGCAATTAATAATCCTTCTTTATCAAAACTATACATTCTCACAAAACTAACCTTATACTTATTTACATATTCTAGTATAATACTTTTAAACTTTTTACAATTATTATATATTACATTTATATCAGATATTGAAATAGTCATAAATCTGTTATCAAATTTCTCCTTAAAAGCAACTAAGCCTATCAATTCCGTACCATAAAAAATTGTTCTAATATCTTTAAATTGATGTAAAATACTTTTTATATTTCCTTCAGATAAAGAATTGGGGCGTTTAGTATCAAAATAGAAGTTTTCATTTTGAAATAAAGTAAATACCTCTTTCAAAAATATATCTTCCATTTTTTTTAATTCTATAAGCAAAATATCAACTCCAGTATAATATATTTATAATTCAAATCTTTTTTATTATTAAATTTTATATTAGTGTAATTAATATTTATTTTAATTTTATTGGTCAAATTCATATTTTAAAATCTTGTATTATTAAATAAGAAGCTATTAAATAACCTCTAAGTCAAAAAGTTTCAAAATTCCAATATCTTCAATTTATCTTATCACTCTATTTAATAAATATTTATAATTTTTTATTGATGTTTCTAACTCAAATACCAGATTCTTTATCCACTCTTCAAATAGATTACTAATTTAATATTAATACTTATCTAAAGCTCTGTAGATTAATTTTAAAATTGCGGTTCTATTTGTTATACAACAACTATTCAAATAAAAAAATATAGGATTATAGTTTTTATTTCTAATACTTTATTACTAACTATAACAAAAATTCAAGTATTAACACAATGAAAAATGCCACAATTAATGTTATTTTTATAGACAAAACTGATTATATCTATAATATTGTATATTCTATAGGATTATTTAAAACCAGTTTATAAATATTAAATATTTCAAACAATAGTAGTTTATTTAACGTTGCTATTTTTCACTAAAATCTTAATTATAATAATAAAATCAAAACAATTTAGTTTAACTTAAAAAACTCACTATTTTTTAGTGATATTTAGAATTTAAATTATTTTGAATAAAATCAACTCTTCCTAGATGATCATCATTTCTAATATATTTACTTATATTAATCTTACTAATATCAATTATACCTTTTTATATAATTATATAAAAAGGTATAATTGATATTTAATATATAATAATTAGATGAAACCAATACATATTTAACTAAAAGTTAATTTATTATGCAAAAAAACCACAAGGATAATCTATATAAGAATTAACACAAGTCTCATATGCATAAATATCTTTGTTATCTTCTTTTTCATATAATGGCTTCTTGTAATCCAAAACCTTTTTTACCTCTAACATAATACTATCTCTCCTTTCTGTATTTATTAATATCCACCTGGATCATATGGTCTACCTGAATAAGAAGGATAACAA
This sequence comes from Senegalia massiliensis, assembly GCF_009911265.1. Classification (NCBI taxonomy): domain Bacteria; kingdom Bacillati; phylum Bacillota; class Clostridia; order Eubacteriales; family Clostridiaceae; genus Senegalia; species Senegalia massiliensis. The sequence goes on from NZ_QXXA01000006.1 coordinate 94,159, forward strand.
TTATAACAAATCTCATATGCATAAATATCTTTGTTATCTTCTTTTTCATATAATGGCTTCTTGTAATCCAAAACCTTTTTTACCTCTAACATAATACTATCTCTCCTTTTTTTGTTTGGTTACATCTAATTATAGTCAATAGCTTATAAAATTCTCTCAAAATAATTAATTTCAAATTCATTACTTATATTTTTTTTATGAAAATGATTATTTACTGCATTATAATAAATATTATCTTTTTTTAATAACCCCCATACTTTATGCATTCTAATTTCATTTTTACAAAAGTTTAGTAATAGTTTAATATATTGATTTAAATCTTCTCTATCATCAAAATAATCACTTAGAATTCTTCCTATCATTTGACAATTTCTATTTTCCCAATCAATATTATATATACATAAAATCAGATCGGGTTTATAGTTTGATTTCTTATTTTTTTGTTTGAAAATAAATGGATATAATGATTTACTTAGAATTAGATTAGTTACACTTTTTTTCGAATAGTCAGCTATTAATCCCCTGCTACTAATAATTTCATATTGATCTATTGTACTTAAAATTAAATTACTATATTCTTCACTAGGTCTTTCGAGTAATAATTTCACTTATATCACCATTTTATATGATTTTTTTATTTTTTGCTAAGTTAAAGATATAACTATCCCAAAAAACACCTTCTTTAAATATATCTTTCTTTTTGATTATCTCTTCATTGATACCTAATTGATTATAAAAATCTAGCTCATATTTATCAAATCCATAAACTACAGTTTCTATCCTTTGAATATTTTTATATTTTTTAAATAGAAATATTAAAAATTCTTTAAAAGCTAATCTTCCTACACTCTGATTTAAATCTGATTTTATTATTTTAAATTTATATAATATATATTTGAGATTAAATTCTTTAATAAAGGCAAGTCCAATTACTTGAAAATCTCTATCTAGTATTTTATATGTTTTACCATTTAACATTAAAAAACTGTTAAGTTCTTCATAAAAAACTATATCAGGATTAGTAGTAAAAAAATAAAAATCATCTGTGAATAGAGATATAATATTCTCAAATTCATCTCTTTTTAACTCCTTTATAAATCGCATTAAGAATCTCTCCTTTATTATAAAATTGAGGTTGAATTTAATTAATATTTAATCAAAATTAAGCATCAGGATAAGCTTTAGCATTTGGTAGTATAATATCCATATATAACAACTCCTTTAAATTATTAATCTTATTTTGCATACATTTTCTAATTGCCATTTAATTAAATTATTACTTAAATTCGATTTAGTAGACTAAAACCAAGGTTGAGGTCCTGCCTTAGCATTTGGTAATATTATATCCATATTCTCTTCCCTCCTATATTCAATTTTATGAAGAAATATTATTGAGCTTTAACTTTTAATTCTATTTAAAAATGACTAAATCTATTCATACTTGAATGATTTAAAATCAACCTCAATTTATAGCAATTTAACAATTTATAAACAATTTATTATATATATATTCTCCTAAAGTCTCTATACTTTCGAACAAATCTACTGAAAGTTCTTCATCTTCTATTTCTATGTCAAATTCATCTTCTATAGCAAATACTACTCTTATAGTAGCTAATGAATCAAATCCAAGTTTCCCCTCAAACAACAATTCTTTATCAGCTATTTCATCTTCACTCATTTCTAAATTTAAAATATTAATCAAAACTTTTTTTAGTTTCCTTTTTATTGAATCTTTATTCACTTTTACTTACCTCCTTTAAACCTTGAGAATAAGATAGAGAATGTATAATATGTTCAACTAAATTATATACATCATTATTATAGTAAGTATCAAAAACAGGAATATTAAATTTATTTTCTATTTTATTTTTTTTAATAAAGTAATCATCAGCACTAATTTTTTCATTTATTATTAATTCACTAGTGTTAAAACCAACTTTTTTCTTAGATATTCTTCCCATAGATATTGCTATTACTTTTCCCTTTCCTATAAATTCAAGTGCTTTCAAACTCTCTTCTATATATTTAAGTGAATCTGATGGATTAACAGTTAAAATATACGCATCAGCATTTATTCCCATTAGAAAAGCAATGCTAGGTAAAGTATAGTTATCTCTAGGTATAGTATATATACCATATGGTATAATCCCTGATTGAGATCCTGCTATAATAATATCTGGCTTTTTCAAAGCAACTTTCTTAATTATATAATCTAAATACGATATATAATTATCTATAGGAATCTTGATATCCCCTTGAAAACCTAATGGAAAAGTTTCATCTATCCCAAATAACTCTGAATGAGGTTCAGTACCTATTTGACCAACTTTATAGTTATATTCTTGTAGTTTATTTCTTATTGCTAATTGAGTAGTAAATTTTCCCTGATTTGAGCTTGTTCCGAATATTCCTAATATAGGAACTTTTATCTTTTCATTTTTTATGTATCTATAATAATCTTCATATTCCTTCCAATTATCTTCATTTATTAATGGATATTTTATTATCTGATTATTTTTTTTAGCTAATTCTAATAATTTTGAATACTTTTTATTTGTTAAACTGCTAAAGCTAAAAACATTTTTACCTGATTCTATAGAAATTTTTAAATATTTAAATAATATATCTTCATTATAAATATTACTAATTTTTTCTAAATGTCCTAAAATAACTGTATCGCTATCCTTAATAGCTTCCTTAAATTTAGTTTGAATCAGTAGACCATTTTCTTTACCTCTTATAATCATTCCTGTATCTTTGCCTTTTGTTCCTTTACCTTTAATATCACATACATTTTTTATTTTAAAATCTAATAGCTCTTTAAAGTTTAACAAGGAATGCATCTCTTTATTAAAAGGAAAAACCGTCGCTTGTTTTATCCATTTAATATTTTCTTTTTTTAAAACTCTATACATCAATGAATTTGTATATTTTAACTCTTTTATATTTTTATTTGATAAAAAGATTAAAGTTTTTTTAATATCTTCTGTTTTTATTCCATAGTCTAATAACAATGATACACAAGCACTCATATGTGGTGCGGCAAAGCTTGTACCATCTAAAAAGATATATTCTGGTACAGTCCAACAAAGCTTCTGTCTATCTCCTCTACAAATAAATCTATCTCCTAATGAGTCTCTTTGATAATAAAAATTAAATTTACCTCGTACATCTCCACCTCCTACTCTTATTGTATTCTTAAGAGATGCTGGGTAACTAACATGGCCTGTGTTTGATTCTGAAGAGATTATATTAATTTTGTTTTCTTCTGCAATATTAATTATTCTTTTTATTTCTTTTAAATTTTTTTCTTCTGTAGTTCCTAGGCTTAGATTTATTATATCTACATCTTTGTTTATTGCTACTTCAATAGCTTTTACTAATATTCTATGATTACACTTTAATTTTTCTTGAAAAATCTTTATAATAAATAATTCTACATTTGGAGCTTTTCTTACAATAATACCTGCGGTTGCGGTTCCATGTCCAATATTATCATCAAAATTTTTGCTAATTATAATTTCTTCTTTTGAATTTAATTTAAGTGAGCATCCTTTTACTCTTGTATTTTTAAAAATTTTGTGTGTCATATTAATCCCACTGTCAATTATAGCAACTTTAACCCCTTCTCCCGTTTGTTTTGACAAATCAAAATTATTTAATATTATTTTAAACACCTTCTTTCTGCATGGAATGATTATAAAGCGTCTGATATGTTTCAGATACATTAACTAACGAACTGTGATTTCCAAATGATTCAATTAATCCATTATTTAAAACGATTATCTTATCAAATTTTTTTATTTCTCTTAAATCGTGTGTAATATATATACATGTCCTATTACTACTTACATTACTTATAATATTAGTCAATTGTGAGCTTGCAAGTGCATCTAACCCTGTTGACATCTCATCAAATATTATAACTTCAGGATTCCTCAAAAGGACTCTTGCTATAGACAATCTCTGTCTCTGACCTCCTGATAAATTATTAGCATTATCTATAAGATTAGTATAGTATTTATTGGGCAAACTATTTATATATTCATGCATACCTACAGTTTTACATACTTTTATTACATCTTCTATTTTATAGTTCTCGTTATTTAATCTAATATTTTCTATTATAGTATTTTTAAAGAATATAGATTTTTGAGGTACTATTCCTATTTTATCTCTCCACAAATCTATATTCATATCAAAAATATTATATCCATTAATTAATACTTGTCCTTTACTTACAGTGTAAAAACCTGAAATTATATCAATTATAGTAGATTTACCATCTCCATTTTTACCTACTATAGCTACATTTTCATTCTTATCGATAGTAAAATTTAAATTCTTAAATAAGCATATATTATCTTTATATATGAAATTTACATCCTTAAATTCTAAACTCTCAAATTGATCTATTGAGAAATTATTGTTTGTTTCCACACTATGTTGATATAATATTTTACTTATTCTTTTATAAGATACTTTTGATCTTTGAAGTGAAAAATGAATATTTTTTATAAAAGATATAGGCTCATTTAATCTAGCATAATAACTAGAAAAAGCTACAATCCCCCCTATAGTTATAAGATCATTTAAATATAAGTATCCACCATATCCAAATATCATAATAGTTCCAGTAAATATTAGCCATCCTACTATTGCTCCAGATGTTATAGTAGCCATATTAGATTTAATTATTTTTTCTTGTAATTTAGTTATGTTTTCCAAAAAAATTTCTTTAATGTATTTCTTATAATTAAATAACTGTATAGTCTTGACTTTAGAGATACTATCATAAAAAAAAGTGTTATACTTGGATCTCATAATTTGTTGATTTTGATGAAATACTTTTATTTTCTCTGAATATAAGCGATTTAATATTAAGACAAAAATATATATTGATACTACTAGCAAAGTAAGTCTTACGCTAAGATAAAACAATAAAGTTGTTATTCCAAAAATCATTAAAAGGTTATATATCGACATTGGCAATATGGTGGCAATAAAGTCTTGTACTACCCCCACATCATTATTAATTATTGTAAATATATCTCCTTCATTATACTTTTTAAAGAAGCTAATTGGTAACTTTAATGTTTTATTAAATAATTCATTTTTAATATTTTTTTCAACTTTTAGTAATAGTTTTACATGTATATATTCTCTAATAACTTTAAGAATAAACTGTAAACAGTTTAATAGAATCATCAGCATAACTATTTTTATAAGTTCTAATGGCATTGTATTTTTTATTAGACTATCAATAGTTAATTTAATTAAATATGGTATTCCTAAAAATGATATAGACTCTAATATAGATATAAATATGAAAATCATCCATAAAATTTTTACTTTAAATAATTCATTTAAGAAAAACTTTTTTTCTCTATGTTTAATTTTTATATTTTCTTCAATCATGTGTCACTCCTAATTTTAAATCCATTATATTGCATGTTCTTTATTTTCAACAAATTTCTTTCTGAAAAAATCTGAATTCTCTAAATATAATTCATCTAATATTTTTCTCATTAAATTTATTATAGTTCTTTGATAAAAACAAAATAATCCATTAACCCTATAAAAACTCCCAGTATTATTTTCATTTAAAGCTATGCATTTATAACATACACCAAACAAATCACAATCTTTACATTCATGTTGATTATAGTCATATATTAAGTTATTACTAATATGCTGTGCATTCTGAATATTATGGACATCTCCTATACGATATTTCTTTTCTAGTAACCTTGCACATAAATATTTGTTCCCATCTGCATCAATAGTATACATTACAGTTCCAGCGCCACAATAGGATTTAGTATTAGGTTTAATTATTCTTTTCATAGTCTGATTAAATACAAAAATATCTTTTTTATCATTTTGAATGATAATTTCTTTATAATATTTAGCTAATTTATTAAGTTCATGTTCTAACTCTCTACCCTCAATGTCTGTCCAATTTTCAGTTATATCTAAATCAAAATTAACTTTTTTGAATCCTAAGTCAAATAAAGATTTAATATCCATATAAAGATATTTTACTGTTTCTTTAGTAGCCGTATGACGTACTTGTATACTGTTTTTTAAAATGTTCTGATAATCTAAAAAGTAATGCATATTTTTTTCAATCAAATTATATGATCCAGAACCAGATTTTGTAATTCTATTTAAATTGTGTGTTTTTTTACTACCATCGATACTTAAAAGAACCCCTACTTTATTTTCTACTAAAAATTCAAATATTTCTTTGTTCATTATAGTACCATTAGTAGTTATACTAAATAAGAATTCTCTTTCACCTTTAATCTCTAGTGATTTTGTGTATTTTAGAATTTCTTTCATTAATTTAAAGTTTAATAATGGTTCACCACCGAAAAAAGCTATATTATAATATATTGATTTATTTAATATTTTATTGTTTTCTTTATCACTAATCAACATATCTATAGATTTTTTAGCAGTCTCAAAATCCATTGTTTTTTTACGCTTGTCCAGCCCTTCAAAGCAATATTTACACTGTAAATTACAATCCTCCGTTAATAAAAGATTTAGACCTTTCAAAACCTACTCCTCCTTTATAGTTATAATTATTCGTTTAGTAGATTATTTATATTAATTCCTCACCCATGAGTACTGACTTAAATAAATATCCCCTTATTTAAGTTCCATATCAGTAACCAAAAATATCTCAGGTATATCATCTCCTGCATAATTTAATTGTGGAGTTAATATAAGTAAAGTTAATATTAATATTAATATTCTGAATATTCTCATGTCTATTCACCCCTTAAATTTTAAAAATTATTATATAAATAATTAAAATAGTATTTTTTGGGTAATTATGTATTAAATATTTCTTACTTAGTTTACATTATAAAATATTTAAAATAATCAAACAATACGAAAATTTTCGGCATTTTATAAGGGGGGTAACATGTTTGAAACTTATGATTTGAAAAATTTTGGTGCAAGAATAAGAAAAATAAGAAAGTCATTAGGTTATAGTCAAACACAAGTTTCTACAGAAACGGGTGTTCATAGAGATACTTTGAGAAGAATAGAAAATGGGAATAATATTGTGACCTTTGATACATTAAATAAATTATCCATGTTCTTCAAAAAAGACTTATTTCACGAGATAGCTCATTATAATACTAACAGAAACTTACTAAATTATTATGAAAAGATAGATGATATTATAAGTTCATATGATTACGATAAACTTATTAATATATCTAATGATTTTGAAGTTAATTTTAAAGATAAATCACCTTCTGATTTTAGCTTATATGAAGGTGGGGTTATTGAGCAATTCAGATTAATTGTTAAAGGAATTGAAAAATTAATTAAAAAAGATCAGGATAATAAAAAAATAATGAGTATCTTTAAAGAAGCATTAAAACTTACTCTAAAAGATTTTAATTTATATAATTTCTCTAAGTTTAAATATAATCTATTTGAAATTCGTATATTAATTATGATAGCAGTGGCTCTTAAAAGAGATAATAATTATGAAAAAAGTAATGAAATTTTAAAGTTTGCACTTAAATCTTTAGATTTTAGTGAAGAATCACTTCTAAATGAAAAAAAGCTTATAATTAAATGTTTTTCTAATATTTCATATAATTATCATAATATGAATAATTATATGAAATCTCTAGAGTATGCTATTAAAGGCATAGTCTATGCTATTAACCAAGATATTATATATGCTTTAAACCATCTATATTATAGAAAAGGTATTGCAGAATATTTACTTGATAAAGATGAAAGTATTTATAAAGATTCTCTTAATAAAGCCATACATATATTAGAAATAAAAGGATATTATGAATTAGCTAAAAAGTATAAAGAGATTACTAAAGATAGATATAACATATATTTAGATAGGTAATAATATTTAAAAAGTAATAATATTTTTCTTCTATTTCTTAACTCTTTTCAAGTGGAAAAATCATTCAGCACTTTCTTTCATAGCAAACTTCTCTATAATTTAATTTAATCTTCTAGTTCTTCTACATCTAAATTTAAAGCTTGTATGGTTCTATAATATTATAGAACCATACAAGCTTTAAATGAATCAATAACCAGTTCTAGGTTAGATAAATATACTAATTTATTTAACGTTAATATAATTATCTACTGCACCCTTATTCTTTTCTTCTTTACATTAAAATAAATAGAGCCAGTAAGATTAATGAGAATATGCATCAAAATGCTCATCCACAGTGATGATGTGAGTAAAACTAGATAACCTATAGCATTTCCCACAATAAAAATCATAATGAATCTCAATATAGAATTTCTATTGAATTTAAATTCTCTCTCATAATTAATATGAAACACAGAAAATAATAATGAGCTTATCATTACAAATGGTTCCTCATATTTCAATATTGGAAACATATTTAGCAAGCTCATTAAAATAATACCTCTAAATAGAATCTCTTCAAAAATAGGTACTACAAAAGAAAAATAATAGAATTCTGAACTATTCCAACTATGAGCTGCAGCAGTACCATTTAGATTTTGATCAGTTAAAAAATAAAATATTAAAATTCCTGATATCCAAGAAAATATATGCTTAATGGCTTCTTTGATATATAAAATATTTCTCCAAGGTTTATATTCACCAGGAATTATAAAAATAAGTACTATGAATAATATAGAACCCCAAAGAAAAGCCCACTGACTAGACCAAAGCAAACTATTTTTACTTAAAAAATTCTTCTTATGTAAAAAGAACTCTAGAATTGTATAGAGAAAAAGTGAAAAAATCATTATAATTATCCATAACATAATATTAATTTTGTATGACATCTATAAAAGAAAATCATACTCCCCTTATATAATATATTTAGATTTTAAAGATAATCTATAAACTTTATGCAATAAAACATTTAATTATTAATTAAGACGATTTTATGTTTTTTAACAGTTCTAATAAAGCTAGTGAAGTTGATGAGTAATATTCTTAATTAACAAATAGTTAATTCTTCAAATTAGAATTTTTATGAATTATATCTAATAAAAAACTTTAATATGATATAATTATAATACAAAAAAGGTATAAGTAGGAAATTATTTTGAAAAAAATAAATTATATTATAAAGGGAGGGATAAATATGAGAAATAATGTATCTTTTTATATGACTGTTATAATAATATTTACTGCCATATTAAGTAGAATAAATATACATAGGCACGAAAAAAATTATAATAAGCTTTTAAATGAACTCAAAAAAGAATACAGCCAATATAATAATGAATTAAATATTATTACAAATTATGTGAAGAAACATTATGAAATTCAAGAAAATAATCAAGGCACCTATGTATTAGTACTAATATTAACATTAGGAATATTATATATGAACATATAATTTAAGCAGGAAATAAATATGCTAATTGTAAAGATTTTATTATAAATAATGAAAAGATAGAGTTTGTCCCTATTGGAAAGGGCATTATCAATTATAAGACAATCTTTAATATGTTAAGTCAAGAAGGTTTATTTCGTAGAAATATAACCATAAGTGTGGAAACTCATGCATCAGAGGAAAAATATAAATACATATATTCGAAAGAATCATTTGAATATATGACAAAAATATTGGAGGTTAGTAATGATTAATTTACAGACAATACTTAATTTTCCTATAATAAATGAAGGTGATATTATTAGTGATATCATTATGGATTGTATAAAATATAATAAAATAACTTTACAAAATAATGATATTTTATGTGTAGCTTCCAAAATTGTATCTATAGCAGAAAGTAGAATTCTTTCTTTAGAATCTATAATTCCCTCACCATTAGCTTATGAAATACATAAGAAAGTGCCGAGAAAAGACCCGAGAATCATTCAACAAATAATTAATGAAACAGGTGCAGCAGATGGGTCTAGAGTAGAGGTATCAGATAATTATATAGGTGCTTGGTTGCCTAATGGAATGAGACTAACAAGTGCCGGTATAGATAAATTTAGTGAAGATAAAATAATTTTGCTTCCTATAAATCCTGACGAGAGTGCTAAAAATATAGGCGAGAAAATTTTAAATAAATTAGGCATAAATGTTGCCGTTATAATCACCGATAGTGACGGAAGAATCGAAAAAAGAGGAGCTACTCAAATTGCAATCGGCATCTACGGTTTAGACCCATTAAGAACCACTTCTTTTAATGGAAAAATAATTGAAGAAACCATTTGTGATATGTTTGCCGCCTCTGCTGGTATATTGATGGGACAAAGAGGAAACAACAAACCTGTTGTAATTATTTCTGGATATGAATTTGATTTTAATCAAAGTTCTTGTATTAATTCAGCACTTGCAAAAAATAAAGATTAATCAATATCTCAGTTCATTAGAAAATAGTTTAAACCTTTAAATTCTGGATGAATTTGTAAATAAATTAAGTTACTTATATTTTTTTCAAATGCAATTAACTCTTTGAATATGTCTATTTTTCGTTTAAAGTAATTAATAATCTTATACTATCCTCTTTTAAATAGAGTTTAGTTTCGGTTGTTGGCTTTTTAGATACTCAGAAAACTATGTATTTCTGTAGAAGTGTTTGCTCACTACATAAATTATAGAAACTTGCTTAATAGTATTAAAATTATAATTTAAATCTTTTTTTATACTCTCAGTGATGTAAAAAACTAGAATAGTTTTACCCATTCTAGTTTTTCTTCTTTATTTGTTTTATATATTCCCTTTATATATTATAAAATTATATTACATTTATTTATTTATATCATTTTTAATTTTTGCGAAATAATTCTTATATATTAACAATATAAATATACTAAATAATAATATTCCTATTATGATAATAAAGAGAAAATCTCTAATCATGTGATAAGTTGTGCCATTAGTTCCTAATATAATAATATGTGATAATATATAAGATAAAGCTAATATCATTATTGGAGTAGTTATTTTATTTATTCTATGATTTTTTCTAAATATTAATGATAAAATCATGAATATAATAAAAACTATTCCTGCTATCACAAAATAATAATTAATAGTTAGTCTTGGAAGAGTAATTGTATTTTTTTCAAAAGATTCACCATAAATAAGTTTATCTAAACTACCATCTTGATTTAAATAGTATACTGTATCAACTTTATCTTCTTTAACATTTATTACCGCATTTTTCACCTCTCCTGTATCAAATATACTACTCAAATAAGTTGTCCAGGCAACAATATCATAATGAACTTCTCCATAATATTCAGAGTAATTAATTTCATAATTAGATACATCTTCACTAAATTCTATGAACACTTTTCCGTCTTCTTCTTCTATTGATTCAACAGCTTTGGAATAAACTATAGGGATAGGTTTTGTAAGTTTATCAAATGCTATAAATAAAAATAGAGAGACGATAAGTGCTGTTAAAATTCCTATATAGATATTTCTATTTTTAAGTTTTCTTTTAACATTTTTTAAAGGAATAGCTTCTAAATCCTTTTCATTTTCAAAGTCTATTTCAGTTGATTTTAGTTCTTTATATTCACATCTACATCGTTCACATTTTTCTAGATGTTCATTTATAATATTTACTGTATCTTCACTCGCTAAATCTTCTGCTACTAAAGGCAATAGATCTTGAATTGTATTACAACTTAATTTCATGATTTTCCCTCCAATTCTTTTTGTATTTTCTTCCTTGCTCTATGATAAGTGACACAAGCCCAGTTATCAGTTTTTCCAAATATATTTCCTATTTCTTTAAAGCTTAATTCATCATATACTCTTAATCTAAATATTTCATTGTAAGGCTCTTTAAGTGAAGAACGAATAATATTACTTATTTTTATAAACCCTTCATTGGATATTATATCTTTTTCAAAAAGGTCAGCTTCTTCTTTTTCTATAATATCGTCTAAATCTTTCCTAAAATCTACTTTTTTATTTTTTCTTAAATATGAAAAATATTCATTTTTTGCAATTTGACATAGCCATACTCTAAGCTTAGTATCTCCTCTAAATTTATCGATAGATTTTATTGCTTTTAGGAATGTCTCAGAAGTTATATCTTCTGCTATATGTTTATCCTTAGATAAACTTAACATATAATAATATATATCTTTAAAATAAATTTGGTATATATTTTCAAATTCTTCACTTGTCACTTTTTCACCTCCTCATATATAAGACGCATAAAGAATAAATATCTTACAAGTTTTTTAACTAAACGGTAAAAAACTAGAATAGTTTTACCCATTCTAGCTTTTTATTTCTTCTTTTCCTTAACTTTTTTAAGTCTAAAAAAGTCTTCTCTTTCTTTTTCTTCTAATGTTTCTTCTATATATTTAATTTGTTTTTTATATTTTGGTATTTGAATTTTATCTAAAGCATTGGCTCTTTTTTGAGTTCTTTGTATTTCTGTTGCTAATTTAAATACTGAGTTTTCTATTTCAGCTAATCTATATATTAGATATTTTATGTTTTGAAAATCAATTACTGCTGTATCTAGTGCTGGATTTGATCTAAATATACCATATTGAGCTTTAAAGTCTTTTTTATCATATTTAACCTCTGGTATTTCCACTCCCATTACACTACGAAGTAATATTTCAAAATCATCTTCTTTATTTATAGAAAGGGCTATTTCTTCTACACTGTTTATACCCATTGTGACATTTGCATCTTGTAATGCTTTATATGAATCGCTAAATGTAGATCTAATTTTAGATTGTATCTCTTTCGCTTCATCTATTAGATTCATCATTTCTCCTATTAATATAGTTCTTTTTTTATCTAATAAATCATATCCCTTTTCAGCTAATTTTTTTGAACTTTGAGCTTTCATTAAATTACTCTTAGTTGGAACTTTTCTCTTAGCCATTATTATTTGTCCTTTCCATAATGTCCATACTTTTCTATAATCTTTGGATCTATACGATCTAATTCATTTGGAGGTAATATAGCTAATATCTCCCAAGCTAAGTTTAGAGTTTCTTCTATAGTTCTGTTTTCTGAATTCCCTTGCTTTAAAAATTTTTCTTCAAAATTTCTTCCAAATTCCATATACTTTTTATCCTCATCTGACAAATCATCTTCTCCTATAATCTGTGCTAATTCTCTAATATCAATTACTTTAGAATATGAAGAAAAAAGTTGATTTGAAACATCAGGATGATCTTCCCTTGTGTAACCTTCCCCTATACCATCTTTCATAAGTCTTGAAAGTGATGACAATATATCAACTGGAGGATATATATTTTTAGTATCTAAATCTCTAGCTAGAACTATTTGTCCTTCTGTAATATATCCTGTTAAATCAGGGATAGGATGAGTTATATCATCATTTGGCATTGTAAGTATTGGTAAGAATGTAATAGAACCTTCTCTATCTTTAAGCATTCCTGCTCTTTCATAAAGTGCCGCTAAATCTGAATAAAGATATCCTGGATATCCTTTTCTACTTGGTACTTCTTCTCTAGCTGATGAAATTTGTCTAAGTCCTTCACTATAGCTTGTTATATCTGTCATTATAACGAGTATTTCCATATTTTTTTCAAATGCCAAATATTCTGCTGCAGTTAATGCACATCTTGGAGTAGTAATTCTTTCTGCTATAGGATCATCTGCATAATTTATATACATTACTACATTATCAAGTACTCCTGATTCTTCAAAACTCTTTATGAAAAAGTTAGCATCATCATGTTTTGAACCAATACTTGCAAAAACTATAGCAAACTCTTTATCCTCATCTGAACTTATTTTAGCTTGATTTACTATTTGAGCTGCAAGTTCATTATGACTTAGTCCATTTCCTGAAAATATAGGTAATTTTTGCCCTCTTATAAGTGTTGTTAAGCAATCTATAGAAGATATGCCAGTTTGTATGAAATTTCTAGGGTATTTTCTCGCTACAGGATTTATAGGCCTACCATTTATATTATAATCTTTCCCAGTATAAATATTACCTCCACCATCTATAGGTTCACCTAATCCATTAAAAACTCTACCCATTATATCTTTTGATAATTTTACTGTAAATGGCTTTCCTGTAAATCTTATTTTTGTGTCTTCTGTGCTCATACCTGATGTAGTTTCAAATACTTGAGCTACCATATTATCTTCTTCTATTTTTATAATTTTTCCAGTTTTATGTTCATTATCTTCAGTTTCTATATTTATAAGTTCACCATATCCTACCCCTTCTATAGAATTTAAGGATATGAGTGGTCCATCTATAGATTTGAGTCCCATATAAGACTTTTTCATTAAATCACATCCTCATTTCCATCATCTTTATATTTTGACAGTAAATTTGTATAATAAGACTTAATCTTTTCCTCTAGTTCGTCTATTTTTTCTAGCTCATTATTAGGAATATTATATTTCATTTTAGTGACTTCATTAAATAATTGATCATTTTTTACTTGAGATATTGCAATCCCTTCTCTTATATTATTACTTGTCATTTTATATAAATAATCTATAGCCTTTAACATTTTATATTGTTTTTTAAGTGGTACATAAGTATCTTCTTTATGAAATGCATTTTGTTGTAAAAATCCATTACGAATAACTTTTGCTATTTCTAATACCAACCTCTGATCATCTGGTAATACATCTTCACCTACAAGAGAAACTATATCCTTTAATTTATCTTCTTCTTGAAGCAATCTCATAATATTAGCTCTTAATTTAAATGCATCATTTGCTACATTTTCCGTATACCATTCATCTAACACTTTAATATATCCACTATAGCTTTCAAGCCAATTTACTGCGGGATAATGTCTTGCATATGCTAAATCTTTATCTAGAGCCAAAAATACATTTACAAACCTTTTAGTGTTTTCAGTTACAGGCTCAGAAAAATCTCCTCCTGCAGGAGATACTGCTCCTATTATAGTGACTGAACCTTCTTTCCCATTTAATGTGTCAACATAGCCACCTCGCTCATAGAACTCAGCAAGTCTTGTTGGAAGATATGCAGGATATCCTTCTTCTGCTGGCATTTCTTCAAGTCTACCTGATATCTCACGAAGAGCTTCTGCCCATCTTGAAGTAGAATCTGCCATTATTGCTACATGATAACCCATATCTCTAAAGTATTCTGCCATAGTAATTCCTGTATAAATACTTGCTTCTCTTGCTGCAACAGGCATATTTGAAGTATTTGCTATAAGTATTGTTCTCTCCATTATAGGTTTGTCTGATTTAGGGTCAATAAGCTTTGGAAAATCTTCTAAAACCTCTGTCATCTCATTTCCTCTTTCACCACAACCTATATATATTATAATATCTGCATCAGACCATTTAGCAAGTTGATGCTGAGTCATTGTTTTCCCTGTACCAAATCCACCTGGAATTGCGGCAGTACCACCCTTTGCTATAGGAAAAAATATATCTATAACCCTTTGACCTGTAACAAGTGGTCTCTCTATCTGCCTTCTTTTCATCACCGGCCTAGGTTCTCTTACTGACCAATATTGATACATCTTTATATCATGATTATTGCCCTTATTATCTTTTAAAACTATAAGTGTTTCTTCTATATTGTATTGTCCATCTTCTTTTACTTCTACTACTTCTCCATTTAATTTAGGCGGAATCATTATTTTATGAGTCACTAAAGAAGTTTCTTCTACTTCTGCAAAGATATCTCCTGATTTTAGCTTTTCTCCCTTTTTAACATTGATTTTTACACTCCATAATTTTTCTTCATCAATAGATAAAAGGCCTATTCCTTCAGGTATAAAATTTTGTGAAATTTTATTTATTTTTTGTAAAGGTCTCTGTATGCCATCAAACATATTCCCAAGCATTCCAGGTCCTAATTTAAGTGATAAAGGTCTACCTGTAGGATAAATTTTCTCATTAAGCTTAAGTCCCTCTGTTTCTTCATATACTTGAATAGTCCCTATGTCACCATTTATTGATATTACTTCTCCAATTAATTTATCATTTCCTACTGTCACCATTTCTCTCATTCTAAAATTGCTCATAGATTTTCCTTTTATAACAGGTCCATTAATTTGTGATATTATGCCATATTTATTTTTCACTTTCTTCACCTTCTCTCAATGCTTCATATAACATTTTTCCTATATACTCTTTATTCTGTTCCAATTTATCTAGAAGGCTAAGGTCCAAAATAGCACGATTACTTTTATCAAATAATATCATTCCACCAATTATATCTTCACCTGATTCCAATATATTTATATTCTTAAAACCATTGTCTAATATTATAGTTTTTATATCTTCTTTATTATTTTTCATATCATATTTAGAAATTTTCACTTCTATATTATTTTTGTTACTCATTTCCTTCAATCCATTTTCCACAATATTTCTCAGATAATTTTTATATTTATTAGTAGTTATAAATATTGTTAATTTGTTTTCTATATCCTCTATAAGCTTATTAAATAGTCTATTCTTTTCAAGCATAATTTCCTTTTTAATTTGTCCTTTTTTCTGAGAAACTTGTTTATCATTTTTTTCTTTTTCTTTTTTTATTACCTCTTCTGCGTATGATTTCTTTTCTTGTTCTATTTTATATCTATGTGCGTCCATTTGCTCTTTGTTGTGTTGTTCTATTTTCCTTATTTTTTCTTCGCTAGTTCCCCTAATCTCTTCAAAAACATGTTTGGAAAAGAGATTTAATTTTTCTTCAATGGTTATCAAATTACCACCACCCTATATTTTTATTCCTATAGATTCATTTATATATTTAGTTATAAAATCCTCTTTACTTGAAAATCCATGTCTATCAGGTATTGTAACTATAAGGTGATTATTTTCATTTATCCTTACTTCCATTACCCTATCCATGATTTTATCTTGTATTTTCTCTGTTATTATTATAATTCCTATATTTTTATCTTTTAGTGCAGAGTTTAGCTGTTTTAAAATTTCTTCTTTCTCATGTGCTATTATTCCATCAATTCCTGCAAGTCTCATTGCAAGAAGTGTATCTCTATTGTCACTTATTAAAAATGATTTCATAAATATCACCTATACAAAAAGTATAAATATAGATACAATTAATCCATATATTGCAACACCTTCTGCAAGTCCTACAAATATAAGAGTTTTACCTAGTATTTTAGGATCTTCTGATACTGCACCAAGTGCTGAGGATCCAACTGCTCCAACTGCATAACCCGCACCTATTGTTGCAAGTCCTGTAGATAGTGCTGCTGCAATATATTGAAGTCCAGAAGCACTAGTTTCTTCTGGTGCCCTAGTAGCAGCTCTTACAGCATCTGGCATTAGTATAGTAAGTGCTCCTAAAAGTAAAGGTATAAATACAAATAGATTTATTCTTAAAGCTTTACTTATTTTTAATCCTGTATGGTGGTTTCCCTTATTTAAAAAATATAAACCTGTTGCTATAGTAGCAATTACTAAAATAGTTGTCATAATCATTATTGCAATAATCATTTTTATCTCTCCCATAATCTATTTATTTTCTTCATGTATTTTAAAAGGTTTGTAAGGTCTCCCTTCTCCTCTATAATATTTACTAAACAATTCATAATACTCAAGTCTGAGTGCTTGAATACCAACTATAAGACCTTCTAAAGCAATTATTACTATATTCCCAATAGTTAATACTATTATGCTAAATCCTAAATTACTTAAAATATCAGATATAACTTGAAATGCCATAAATAATCCTACATGTGTTAGAGCAAATGCTCCAATCCTTATAAAAGAAAGTGTATTACTAATCATACTAAGTAATGTTTCAATTATTTCAAATGAACTTTCTATATAATAAGCACCTATATCTTCAGAATATAAAGGTTTATTCCCAAAAATAATATTTGTTAAAGGCTCTCTTAATATCATTAATGCTATTAAAATTAAGGATATTATAATTCCTAAAAATGTTGAAATTTGAGGTAGGTTTAAGAAATTTTGTGCTACCAAATAAAGTACAATTCCATAAAACAAGCCACCAACAATTCCATTTTTCCCAAATAAGGCATCTTCATATTCACTTAATCTTATTCCATTAATAATATTAAATATATAAGCTATAAATACTAAAAACACACCTGCTGAAACTGAAGCTATTAAAACCGTTTGTATATTTTCAAAAGGTCTAATTACTAATGCAGGAATTATCTCTTCAAAACCAAATACACTTCCATATAAAAAACCAAATATCATAGAGCTTATACCAATTCTTGATATAAGTTTTGCAAATTTACTTCCATTTTTTCTACCTAAATAAATCCCTCCAATTGTTATCACAAAACCTTGGCCTATATCACCAAACATAGCTCCAAAAAATAACATATATGTTATTGCTAAGAAAGGAGTAGGATCTAATTCCTTGTATGAAGGCGTTGCATACATCTCTATAAGGTATTCAAAAGGAGATAATAACCAATTGTTTTTTAATTTTGTAGGAGGATTTAATGCAGTAGTTAAATTTTCTTCCTTTTCATAATGAATAGTTATATCAAAATCCTTTAATCTTGATTCAAACTCCTCTGTACAATTGGTAGGTATCCATGCGGATAAATAAAAAAAGTATTTAGTTGCTACCATTAACTTTTTTAGGCTATTTACTCTTTCCTGTAATTTAAATATTGAATAACATCTTTCAATGGTTTTTCTATTTTCTTGTTTGAAATTTTCTAGTTTTTCTATAACTTTTAATAATTCTGACTTTTTATTGTGTTTTTCTTGATTTAATTGTTGTATTATATCTTTAGGTTTGCCTTTAAATCCTTTTTTAATATCTAATTTTTTAAAACTTAAAGAACGTAATATTCTTTCAGTTTCTTTCCCTAAGTCAACTGGATATATTACAAGATATAGTTCGCCAGAGTTTAGAGTGTCTTCATGTAAAACTATAGCTGGAATATTTTCATAATTTTTTTTCAATTTTATTCTGTTTTCTTTAGATAATAATCCAAAGTAATAATTAAATCTCTTCATATCATCTAATTTTTCAAGCTCTATATCTAATCCCTCTATTAGCTTTATATTATCAAGTGATTTTTGTATATTATCTATATCATTTTTGATCTTTTCTCTTTTATTCATTATAGGCAAAATTTTATTATACAGCTCATCCATATTTTTTTCCATAGCATCTAAGCTACAATTTTCATTTATATATTCTTCCTTTATATCAAAGCTTTCATCATATATTTTTTCTATTAGTTTCATTTTTTCAAGAGCCTTTTTATAACCTTCATGTAAAGTTAAGGGATGAACACTTGCCATTCCTGCCAAACTTTCTACATTTTTTTCTGTTACATCTAAATTAAATCTACTTTGTTTTATTTCATTTAATGCACTTACTACATCTAAGTTTCCAGAAAGTATAATTTGTCTTGAAATTTTATCTACATCTTCAATTGAACCTACTAAATTTATCATAGACATTTTTTCTATACTCAATTATTTCACCCCCTTGCTAATTTCTCTTATAATATATTTTTCTGTTTCTTTTTTATCTAAATCATATCTTATAGATTCAGCTATAGATATTATATCTCTTATTTCATATTCTAATAAGTGGATATAGCTTACAGCAACCATTATATTCATTTTGCCTTGATTGAAATAATCTAAAAATCTATTATACATATAAGTTTCTAATTTTATTTCCATATATAAATCTATTGTATTTTTATCTTCAAATAAAAAATAATACGGGGTAGTAGCTACTATTTCTATAAAGTCTTGTTCAGAGTTTGCATAGCTAAGTTTTTTAATTAAATTATAATTTGTTATCTTGCCACCCTTTAAAGCATAATTTACGAGTTCTTCTTTAGATAAATTGAAAAATTTACTCCCTCTATATAACCACTCTATATTTAAAAGATCTATATTTATACCTAATATACCCTCTAAAGTTTTTCTATCTGTGCTTTTTAAATGCTCAATCTGTTCATATAATTTTGTAAAATAAAGTCTATCTAGGTTCATCTCAATATAAAACATCAATCTATCTTCTTCTTCGTCTAAATAAGGATGAAGTCTATCATAATATATTGTTCCTTTTAAATTTTCTATTAACTCAGAAATATTTTTTGACTTAATTAACTTATCATGGTCAACAATACTATAACTTCCCTTATAAAGTATCAAATCTTTTATAGAATCTAAATCTTTTCCTCTAGCAAGAGTTCTTAAATATAATTTTAAATCTTCTATCTCAAATTTTTTAAATAATATTTTAAATAGTTTTCTATATTCACCAATAAAAAAATGAATTATTTTCTCATACTGATTTATCATATATTTTTTAAGATATATTTCTATCTTATCTCTATGTATACCTTTTATATTCACTTGTCCTAACGCTTCACTATATCCTGTGTTAGATTTTAAATAATCTACAAAGTCTTCAATAGTATTCTTTGATATTAAATTTTCATAATCATTCAATGTAAGCATTTTTCGTTTCAATGCTCTTATTTTAGTATTTACAGCAGCAAATTTTGTAACACTACTCAACATATTCACTCCTTAGATGAAAACTATATTTCTAATATTTGTTTTAGCGCTTTCTCAATCATTTTCTCTTTATTTTCATTATATACCTTTTTGAAACTTGAAATCTTTCTTTCTTTTTTATTTTCCATAAATTTAATAGTTTTATAAGTCTCTTGTCTTATCAAACTTGTTTCTTTTCGTATCTTTTCTTCTGCTTTTTTTTGCTCCTTATTCTCTATATCTTGAAAATACATTCTCAAGTTATTTTGTTTTCGTTCTATTAAATCCTTAGTTCTTTGTTCTAAATCAATTGCTTCTTTATCTATATCAATTATTTTTTTTATAATTTGTTCCAAATATATCACCTCTATTGATTTTAAATTTTCATATAATTATATTATATCTCTTTAAATTTTAAATTCAACTCTACACTAATAATATACCCATTACACAAAAAAAAGACTCCAACTAAATTAAGCCTTTTTTATAACAATATATATTGAATCTTTATATTCCATTTCAGTATAATATGCTATATCTAAAATTTTAAATTTTTTACTAAACAAATTTATTAATTCATCTTTATCATAATATACAAATTTTAATCCATCTACTATTTCTTCTGTTTCTCCTCTCCAAAAACTATGAAGAGCTATACCATCATTATTCAATATATCATATTGTTTATTTATAGATTCCTTTAGTTCATCTTTATCTAAATGAATAAGAACCTTATTTGAATAAATTGAATCAAATTTTCTATCTATATTTAAAGTTTTATCATCAAGTAATAACAGTTCTATATCTTTATTTTCATCACTATATAAATCTAAAAAAGCCTTTGATTTATCAGAACCAGTAACTTTATAATCTTTTTTAAGTAAATTTAAATCTTTTCCTGGTCCCATACCCAATTCTAAAATAGTAGAACCTTTCTGTAAATACTTCTTTAATATGTTAACTAAATAAGTTCCATCTATTCCTTCTGCCATATTAATATATTCTTTTGCATTTTCCATATTATCGAAATATGCCATATAATCCCCCCTTAGCTTAGCATAGTATATGAATTATATAGTTATTATATACCCAAAAAACTCAGGAAAATTTCCTGAGCTTTTTAATTAATATTTACTTTTTATTTTTTCTTCTTCTATTTTTTCAGCTAACCCATTTAAATATATCCATCTTTCCATCTTTTCTTCTAACTTTTCTTCCAGTACTTCCTTTTCTTTTAATAGCTCTTGTAATAAAACATAGTCTGAAGTAGTATCATTTATTTTTTGATCAATTTCTTCTATTTTAGTTTCTAAATCTAATATAATATCGTCTATTTCCTCATATTCTTTTTTTTCATTATAAGAAAATTTTAATTTTTGACTTTTAGATTTCTCTTTATTTTTCTTTTCATTTTTGGTTTTTTCTTCTTTTTTAAATAATGTATTTATTGCTTTATCTCTACTTTTTTTAAATGCAGTATAATTACCTGTATGTTGTACTATTTCACCTTCACCTTTAAATTCAAATAATTTTTCTGCTATTTTATCTAGAAAATATCTATCATGTGAAACTGCTATTACAGCTCCATCAAAGTTTTCTAAATAATCTTCTAATATTCTTAAAGTTTCTATATCTAAATCATTTGTAGGTTCATCTAATAATAATACATTAGGTGTCTCCATAAGAACCCTTAAGAGATGTAACCTTCTTTTTTCACCACCAGAAAGCTTAGATATATATGACCATTGTAAATCTTTTGAAAAGAGAAAGTTCTCCATCATTTGAGATGCAGTTATTTTATCTCCATCTCCTGTTTCTATATATTCTGCTCCTTCTTTTATATATTCAATTGCACGCTGATTTCCATCAATATGAGAAGTCTCTTGAGAAAATAATCCTATTTTAACAGTTTCACCTATCTCTACTTTCCCAGCATCAGGATTTGTAATTCTATTTATTATATTTATCAAAGTAGATTTACCTATTCCATTTTCTCCTATTATACCTACTCTATCATCTCTTAATACTGTATAAGTAAAGTCTTTTATTATTTTATTTTCACCATAAGCTTTAGATATGTCTTTTAATTCAACAATCTTTTTACCAAGTCTTCTACTTCCAACTGATATATCTATATTTTCTTTTGTAGTATCTATTTTACTTTCTTTCAAATTCTCAAATCTATTAATTCTTGCTTTTTGTTTTGTAGTTCTTGCTTTTGCACCAGTTCTTATCCATTTTAATTCACTATTATATAACTTTTTTCTTTTTTGCTCTTCTTTTTCTAAAAGTTCTTCTCTTTCTAATTTCTTTTCTAAAAAGTAATTATAGTTACCCATGTATTCATATATATTCTTGTTATCTAATTCTATTATTTTGTTCACTATTCTATCTAGAAAATATCTATCATGGGTTATCATTAGTAAGGCACCTTTTCTATTATTTAAATATTCTTCTAGATAATCTATTGAATCATTATCTAAATGGTTTGTAGGTTCATCTAATATTAATAAATCACATGGTTTTATAAGAGCAGATGCAAGAGCTATTCTCTTTTTTAAACCTCCAGATAAATTATCTACTTTTCTAGTAAAATTACTTATGCCTAATTTAGTTAATATTGCTTTTGCTTCACTTTCTAATTCCCATGCATTTTTCTTATCCATTTCCGATGATAATTTTATTATATTTTCGTTTGAAGTATTTTTATCTTCTATAGCCCTATTGTATTCTCTTATAGTTTTCATAATATCACTATTACCTTGAAAAACTTGCTCCAATATAGTTGCACCTTTTTCAAAATGAGGATTTTGACTTAAATATTCTATTCTTATATCATTTCTTTTAATAATTCTACCACTATCAGGACTTTCTTTCCCTGTAATTATTTTTAATAAAGTGGATTTACCTGTTCCATTTATTCCAATAAGACCTATCTTATCTTCTTCATTTATTCCAAAAGTTATATTATTAAATAATTCTTTTTCTCCATATCGCTTTGATATATTTTCTAAAGTTAATAAATTCAATTCTTTCACCTCTTAAAAATTTCTATATATATATTATATCATTTTTAAGAGGTATGAAAAAACTATCTAAAATCCAAAGAGTCTAAATATAGTCAAAAATGGTACATATAATATATTGTTTAAAAATACATCTATTATTATAAAAAATGTAGGATATGCTATAAATGATAGTTCCATGCCTTTTTTCTTAGATTCTTTATAGAATATAAAAGTAGCTAAGCCTGAAATAATATTCATAGCTAAAGGTCCTAATAATCTATAAAAATTGCTAAAAAAGAAATTTGGATAATATATTTCATTCCCTTGCGTAAAATATATAAATTTAAATACTATTATATTTGCAATTATATATATACCTATCATGACTGCTATCTTTATAGAATCTTTACTATACCCCTTGTTAAAGTAAGTAAAATAAAATATTCCTAAAGGTAATGCCATCACAAAAATTATCATAAGTCCTCTAATCACTGTATACATTATTGATATAAAAGGTATAACTACTGATTTTAAGCCAGCTGATAAATAATCTTCTCTTGTTATGCCTTCTTTAGCCATCATTTCCTCTGAGTCACTAAATATTCTAAGATCATCACTGTCATAAACCACATCATTAAATACGACATATTTATTTCCATTAAACTTTACTATTTCAATCTGGTTTGAATATTCATCAGTAGTAGAGATAAACTCTACATTTTTAACTTCACCATTTTTCTTAAGTGTCATATCAAATATATCGTTTTTATCTGATGAATATTGATTTCTTGAGTTTTCTCCCGATCCTATTATATGAATTTCATTATTTACCACATAGGTTTCTATATCTGATTCCAAATTATATATATCATAATTATCTAGATAATATTTAGTACTCTCAAAATCCAAGGTATCTTTATCAATTCTAATATTATTTATTTGATAGTCTTTGCTTCCATCTTTATTTAATCTTTTTAAATAAGTTACAACTAATCTGTCTTCTAAATTATCTATATTTATATCTTTTATACTATATCCAGTGTATTTATTTATATCAACTAAAACAATATTTTCATTTTTTTTCTCATTAAAAAGAGTTAATAATTCTCTATCTCTACCTTTATCCTCTACGGATATTAAAAGGTTATCTTCTGGACTATAATATGCGCTCTTTATATTTCTATCATTTTCTTTTTCAAATATATTTTCTAACTCTTCATTTTGAAATTTATAAGCTAATACTTTTTCATCGTTAGATGTAGTTATTATTATATTTTCATCTATCATACGTACAGTTAAATAATTTACATTTTCAATTATTTTTATAGGTTCTAAAAACTTATCTCCATCAAATGTAGACATATATACATTATTTTTGTAAAGGTAAATATATTTATCTTTTATTAAATATGATTGATTTACATTCTTATACTCAAAATTAGAAATTTCAGTAGTCCCACTATCCTTCACTTCACCTTTTTTATCTATAATATTAAAATTAAATTTATTAGGTTTTTCTATATTTAAGTTGAGTATGTTATCTTCTAATGAAGATAATTTAAAATCATCATCATTCGTTTCACCTATTTTAAAGTCTTCACTCCAATCATCTGTAAAGCTTATTTCACTAATATTTAGAAAATTATAAAAATGCATAGAAATCATTACAATTACTAATACAACTACTATTAATATAGTTCTAAAAAATATTTTATTTTTCATACTATCCCCCATTATCTAAATTATATTTATTTATATAATTTTATCATAATTTCAATGTATAATATGTCTGAAAATTATGAAGAAATTGAAACATATTATTTATTCTTTAAATTATCTAATTTAATTTTTATATTCTATAAAAGTATGTATATTCCTTTTTTTATTCTATATGAAGTTATAAAATATTATGATATAATTTATTGGAATTGTAAAATTATATGTAAAGGATGAAAATTTATTGATTACAGTAACTAATATAAGTTTAAGATATGGGGATCAAAAACTTTTTAAAGATGTAAATTTAAAGTTTAACCCTGGAAATTGCTATGGAATCATAGGTGCCAATGGTGCTGGAAAGTCTACTTTTTTAAAGATTCTTTCAGGAGAAATAGAACCTAATACAGGAGATATAAGTATTCCAAAAGATGCTAGAATGTCTGTTTTAAAACAAGATCATTTTATGTATGATGAGTATCCAGTTATAGAAACAGTTATAATGGGAAACTCTAGACTTTATGAAATAATGAAGGAAAAAGATCAAATATATATGAAAGAAGACTTTTCAGATGAAGATGGAATAAAAGCAGCAGAACTTGAAGGAGAATTTGCTGAATTAAATGGTTGGGAAGCTGAATCTGAAGCTTCTGCTTTGCTTCAAGGACTTGGAATACCGACAGATATGCATGACAAAAAAATGAATGAATTAATTGGTTCAGATAAAGTAAAAGTAATGCTTGCAAAAGCTTTGTTTGGTAATCCAGAAATATTAATATTAGATGAGCCTACCAATAACTTAGATATAAAATCTATAAACTGGTTAGAAGATTTTCTGCTAGACTTTGAAGGTACAGTTTTAGTTGTATCTCATGATAGACATTTTCTAAATACTGTATGTACTCATATTTGCGATATAGATTTTGGAAAAATAAAGCTCTATGTAGGAAACTATGATTTTTGGTATGAATCTAGTAAGTTAGCTCAACAAATGATGAAAGATCAAAATAAGAAAAAAGAAGAAAAAGTAAAAGAATTACAAGCATTTATTGCAAGATTTAGTGCAAATGCATCTAAATCAAAGCAAGCTACTTCTCGTAAAAAATTATTAGAAAAAATTACTATAGATGATATACAACCATCAAGTAGAAGATATCCTTTTGTAGGATTTAAGCCTGAAAGAGAAGTTGGAAATGATATATTAATGGTAGAAGATTTAAATAAAACTATTGATGGGGAAGTAATTTTAAAAGATGTAAACTTCACTGTAAATAAAGGAGATAAAATTGCCTTTGTAGGAGATGAAATCTCTATAACTACATTATTCAAAATATTAATGGGTAAAATAGAAGCTGATAGTGGTAGCTTCAAATGGGGAGTAACTATAACTACAGCATATTTCCCTAAAGATAACTCAGAATTTTTTAATGATGTAGATTTAAATTTAGTTGATTGGATGAGACAATTTTCTGAAGATCAATCAGAAAGTTATTTAAGAGGATTTTTAGGTAGAATGCTTTTCTCTGGTGAAGAAGCACTAAAAAAAGCTAAAGTATTATCAGGTGGAGAAAAAGTAAGATGTATGTTATCTAAAATGATGTTAAGTAGTGCAAATGTATTAATACTTGACCAACCTACTAACCATTTAGATCTTGAATCAATTACAGCTGTAAATAATGGACTAAAGGATTATAAGTCTAATGTATTATTTACATCACATGACCACCAATTTATACAAACAATCGCAAATAGAATAATAAAAGTAACTCCAGAAGGTATCATTGATAAAATGATGAGTTATGATGAATTTTTAGAAAAGGTAGAGTAATTTAAATTACTCTACCTTCTTCTTTAACCTTTTTATCCATATTAGCTCCTATTACTAAACCTATACTTGTTCCTAGTCCAGTACCAATAGGTATTCCTAGTCCAATATTATCAAATATAAGTAATCCTATACTTACTCCTAATCCTGAACCTATACTTATTCCTAAGGCTGTATATATCCCAGTATAATAGTCTTCTTGTATAATATTATGTCCTTCCCTAAGGTGTGTAGTTATATCATTTATTAATTCATCATTTCTTTTATAGATGTCTTTAGTTAAACTATATTGATTTTCTTCTAAAAATTGAATATGCTTTTCTAATCTATTTAGGTAATCACTACATTCCTTGCAATCATTAGAAAAAGTTTTCAATTTTTTATATAATTTCTCTAATAAATCTAAATTAAGCTTTTTTACCTCTTTCTCATTTAAATTTATTTTTAACTTATTTATAGTTTTAATCATATAATCACCTTCTATAAAAACTTTTGTACTTCTATAGTATATCCATTATTATCCTTTAAAAAGAAATGGTATATATTAAATTTTTCGTTCTTTTTAGGTTTATCTTCTATATTTATGCCCTTATTTTTAATACTTTCATACATTTTATCTACATCATTAACTATTAATGTGAGAATAGAACTTTTCTTATCTATAGTTTTATTTATATGAGTGCAAAACCCAATAGATGACCCTTGATTTATTTTATAAATCATACATGTTTTTTGGTCTTTATAAAGTTCAAGTTCTAATACATTTCTATAAAAATCATCAGTTTCTTTTAGATTATCTGTTCCTAGAAATAATATAAACTCATTATACATTTTTTCACCTCTATTTTCTAAAAGCCACTTTAAATGCCTCTCCTGCTGCATCTATTGTTTTTTCTATATCGCAATCTGTATGTGCTGTTGATAGGAATAATCCTTCAAATTGTGCTGGTGGTAAAAGAATTCCTTGCTTTAGCATTTCTTTAAAGAATATTGCATATTTATCTGTATCTGATTTCATAACTTGACTGTAACTATCTACAGGTCCTTGTGACATAAATATACATATCATAGCTTTTACTCTATTTATAGTCACATCTATATTTAATTTTTCTATATGTTCATTTAATCCTTTTTCTAACTTCTTGGCTTTTTCTTGTAAATCATCATATATATCTTTATTATTTTCAAGTATTTCTAAAGTATTATATCCCATATACATTGCTAATGGGTTCCCTGAAAGTGTTCCTGCTTGATATACACCACCTAATGGTGCTATCATATCCATTATCTCAGCTTTTCCACCATAAGCACCTACTGGAAGTCCTCCGCCTATAATTTTCCCAAAGCAAGTGAGATCTGGATTTATATCATATATTCCCTGGGCACCAGAGTATGATAATCTAAACCCTGTTATAACTTCATCAAATATAAGTAGAGAATTATATTCCTTTGTTACTTTTCTTAATTCTTCTAAAAATTCTTTCTTGGCTTCAACTACTCCCATATTTCCTGCTACTGGTTCTACTATTACTGCTGCTATATCATCTGAATCTTGAAATGCCTTTTTTACTGAATCTATATTGTTATATTCGCATACTATTGTATCTTCTATTACTGTAGAATTTACTCCAGGGCTTGTAGGAATTCCATAAGTAAGTGTACCTGAACCTGATTTTACAAGTAGTCCATCTGAATGACCATGATAACAACCCTCAAATTTTATTATTTTTTTCTTTTTGGTATAAGCTCTTGCAAGTCTTAAAGCACTCATTGTAGCTTCTGTCCCTGAGTTTACCATTCTAACTTTTTCTACTGAAGGATATGCATCTACTATTTTTTTTGCCATTTTAGTTTCTATTTGTGTAGGGAGTCCATAGCTTGTACCTTTTTTAAATTCATCTTCTATTCCATTTACTAACTTTTCATTACTATGTCCTAATATAAGTGGTCCCCATGAGCAAATATAGTCAATATATTCATTTCCATCTATATCATATATTTTACTTCCTTTAGCTTTTTCTATAAAAATTGGAGCTATATCCACAGAACCAAAAGCTCTTACAGGACTATTTACTCCTCCTGGAATATATTTTTTAGCTTCATCAAATGCTTTCTTTGACTTTTCAAATTCCATTAATTTCTCCCCCTTAGTTTTTCTGCTATTTCTTTTGCAAAATATGTTATTATTATATCTGCTCCTGCTCTTTTTATAGATAATAATGATTCATATATCACTTTTTCATCCATTAATCCATTTTTTATAGCCATCTTAATCATGGCATATTCACCACTTACATTATATGCTGCTATTGGTATATTATATTTTTCATCTACCCTTCTTATTATATCAAGGTAAGAAAGTGCTGGTTTTACCATTATAATGTCTGCACCTTCATCTATATCAATCTCTGCTTCTCTTAACGATTCCTTAGGGTTTGTAAAATCCATTTGATAACTACTTCTATCTCCAAATGATGGTGTTGAATGAGCTGCATCTCTAAATGGTCCATAAAATGATGACGCATATTTTATACTATAACTCATAATAGGTGTATCTTTAAAACCTTCACTATCAAGTTCTCTTCTCATATGAGCTATTCTTCCATCCATCATATCTGATGGAGCTACCATATCTGCTCCAGCTTTTGCATGACTTACTGCTATTTTTGATAGCTTTTCAACTGTAGTATCATTTTCTATTTTCCCGTCCTCAGTTAATAATCCACAATGACCATGATCTGTATATTGACACATACATATATCTGTAATTATATATATATCTGTAATTTCTTTTTTCACTTCTATTATTGCACGTTGAACTATTCCATCATCACTATATGCACTACTACCTATATTATCCTTTTTATCAGGTAAGCCAAATAACATTATATAATGAATACCTAATTTAGTTAATTCTTTTACTTCTTCAACTAATTTGTCTATTGAAAAATGATAATTATTTGGTAGTGAAGGAATTTCTTTTTTTATATTTTCTCCTTCCACTACAAATAATGGATATACTAAATCTTCTATGTTTAACTTAGTTTCTCTTACTAAATTTCTTATTATTCCATTTGTCCTTAAACGTCTTGGTCTGTTTTTTAATTCCACTTTTTCACTTCCTAATTGTTTAATATAGAGCTTATTATTCCATCTATTGTATATTCCTTTGCTTGACTAAATACTTTAAATCCAAATTCCTCTATTGCAGATGACGTAACAGGTCCTATTGATATTAGTTTTGCGTTACTTAATAACTTCTTATTTTCTTTACCTATAATTTCAAAGAAATTTTCAACAGTAGATGAAGATGTAAATGTAATATAATCTACATCTTTAAAATTATCTATAAACTCATCACTTTTACTATCATCTATAACTGTGGTATATGTATGTATTTCACATACATTTGATATTTGGTTTAATTTTTCTACTATAAACTTTCTTCCTTTAGCTGACCTAGGCAAAAGTATATTGTCATCTTTTTTCACTTTATCTTTTAATAAACCATACAATTCTTCTTGTTTGTAAGTTTTAGGCATTATATCTGCTATTATTCCAAATTGTTTTAATTTTTCTGTAGTAGATTTTCCTATTGATACTATTTTAGAGTTTTTAAGCCACCTACTATCATAACCCATTTTATATAATTCTTTAAAAAATATTTCTACTCCATTTTCACTTGTTAGTATTATATAATTATATTTATCTATATTTTTTATTTCATTTATTAACTTTGTATTTTCTAATTTTTCTATTTTTATTGTTGGAAACTCTATTGGATTTGCTCCTAATTCTCGTAATTTTTTTATCATAGAACTATTTTGAGCTCGTGAACGTGTTACAACTATATTTTTACCATGTAGTGGTTTTTTCTCAAAGAAGCTTAATTTTTCTCTATAGTCTACCACATCACCTATTACTATAAGACTTGGTGAAGACATATTTTTCTCCACTGCATAATCATATATCTTATTTAATCTTTCAGTAATTACTTTTTGATTATTTCTAGTAGCCCAATTTATTATTGCAACAGGAGTATCAGGGTTTTTACCATATTCCATTAATCCCTTAGTTATTTTTTCTAAATTTTTCATTCCCATTAAAAAAACTAAAGTTCCATTTAATTTAACTATAGATTCAAAGTCAAATTCTTTTTCATCATCACTTAAATGACCTGTGAAAACATGAAATGAGGTTGCAACGTTTCTTTGAGTAATAGGAATTCCAGCATAACAAAGCCCACCAATAGCTGAAGTAATTCCTGGTACTACTTCAAATTCTATATTATTTTTATATAATTCCTCTCCTTCTTCTCCACCTCTACCAAAGACGTAAGGATCTCCACCTTTTAACCTTACTACTGTTTTACCTTCTTTGGCTTTTTCAACCAATAACTTATTTATTTCACCTTGCTTAAGTGTATGATGATTTGGTTTTTTGCCTACATATATCATTTCACATTCTGTTTTAGATTCTTTTAAAAGGCTATCATTTACTAATCTATCATATACTATTACATCAGCTTCCTTTAATTTTTCCATTCCTTTTACTGTAATAAGACCTATATCCCCAGGTCCTGCTCCTATAAGATAAACTTTACCTTTATTCATCTCCAAACTCCTCTAATACAGTTTTTGCAAGTTCTAATCCTAGTTCTTCTGCTTCACTAATTTTTGAACTCTTTGTTTTTCTAACTAATTTTTTACCATCTTCATCTCCAAATAATGTGTCAAGAATTATTTCATCACCATTTATAGTTGCATATGCTCCTATTGGTATATGACAGCCTCCATTAACACCTTTTAAAAATGCTCTTTCAGCTTTTACTTGAATACAAGCTTGTTTTGAAGATATAGAATCTATCATATCTTCTAACTGTTTATCATCTTCCCTTATTTCTAGTGCAAGTGCACCTTGACTAGGTGATGGTAATATTATTTCATTAGGTAAATACATAGAAATTTTTTCTTCTAATCCTAATCGCTTAATACCTGCTGCAGCTAAAACTACTCCATCTAAATTTTGAGTTTTTATCTTTTCTATTCTAGTTTCAATATTACCTCTAATAGGTACTATTTCTAAATCATCTCTATAATTTAATAATTGATACTTTCTCCTTTTGCTTCCAGTACCAATTTTAGCTCCTCTTGGAAGACTATCTAAGTCACTATATCCTTCTTTTAATATAAGAACATCTCTTGCATCTTCTCTCTTAGGTATAGATGCAAATTTAAGTCCAGTTGGTAAACTAGAAGGCATATCTTTCATGCTATGAATTGCTATATCTATTTCACCCTTTAATAAAGCATTTTCAATTTCTTTTACAAATAATCCCTTGTCACCTATTTTATCTAATGGAATATCTTTTATTTTATCACCTTTTGTGCGTATTATTTTTATCTCAAAATCTATATTGGGATTTTTCTCCTTTAATTTATCTACTACCCATCTCGTTTGAGTTAGAGCTAATTTACTTCCTCTAGAGCCTACTTTTATTTTCATATAATTTTTTTCTCCCCTTTAAATCATCTAAGCTCAAATTTATTATTTCATTTAATATTTCCTTTTTTCTTTTTTCATCATTACATTTTTCTAATACTATTTTTCTTATATCACCTAATAATTTTAAGAACTCTATATACTTTTCATCATACTTTTCTTCTAATTCAAATATTATACTCTTTGAAAGTGATGGACTTTTTCCATTTGTTGAAACAGATATTGTAAGATCTCCTCTTTTAAAAGTAGAAGGTACAATGAAATCAGAATTTCTATCTGTTACATTATTACATAATATGTTTTCATCTTTACAATCAATACCTATTTTTCTATTTAACTTTTTATCATCAGTTGCTGCTATTACTATTGAAGAATTTAAAATATATTTTTTATTATACTTATCTTTTATTATATTAATTTTATCTTTATAATTATAAAACTCAGATTCTATTTTAGGGCTTATAATACTTAGTTTTCCCCCATATTCCATTAAATTTTTAGCTTTTCTTAGAGCTACCTTTCCTGCTCCTATTATTACTATATCTTTATCTTTTAAATTTAACATAATTGGATAAAATGAAGTTTCTTCTTTATAACTCATAAATATCTGACATCATTTCTATATAATTATCTAGTTTTTCTTTATCATTTATTTGCTTTAATTTAATTGCTGGATTTCTAATTATTCTTTTAAATGAAGAATGTATTATCTTTTCCATTATTTTTTTATCTCTTGAACTTAAATCTATTTTTCTAAATATATATTCTAAGGTGTTTTTCTCTATTTCCTCACATTTATCACTCATACTTTTAACTATAGGATCTACTTTTAAAGTATCTATCCAATTCTTAAAACTAATTATATCTTCATTTATTAAACTTTTAGCTTTTTTGGATAATTCTTTTCTTTTAACTTCATTTTTTTCTGAGATTTCCTTTAAATTATCTATATTATAAAGATTTACATTTTCTAGCTCTTCTACATCCTCTTCTACATCACGTGGTAGTGCAAGATCTAAAATATATAAATTCTTTTCTAATTTCTTCATATCTTTTTTCCTTATTATATGATGAGGGCAGGCTGTTGCTGTTATGAGTATATCTATATCTTTTATAATATTATATCTATCATCATATTCAATTGGAGTTACATTTTCATATAATTCTTTTATTTTATATAATTTATCATGACTTCTATTTGACATGAAAATCTCATCTAAATCTTCTTCTTCTAAGTATTTAAGAGCTAGATTTCCCATTTTTCCTAATCCTATAATAAGTGCTTTTTTGCCTTTTAAATCAATTTTTTCTCTTAAAAATTTAACTCCTATATAACTTATGGAAAGAGGTATTTCTGAAATTTTAAGTTCTTTCTTTACTTTTTTAGCTGTAGTAACTGATTCTCTAAATAACTTGTTTAATCTTTTGCCACTTCCGCCTATTTCCATAGCTAGCCTATGTGCTTCTTTTACTTGTCCTAAAATTTGATCTTCACCAAGTACTATAGATTTTAAACCAGCTGCTACTTCATATAAATGATAAATTGATTCTATCTCTTTTTTTACAAAAAAATATTTATCAATTTGCTTTATATCTGACTTTTTTCTATAAATATTTTTAACTACTTCTATATCCCTATCTACATTTCCATCTTCACTATATATATATATTTCACTTCTATTGCAGGTAGAAAGTATAATACATTCTTTTACTCCACTATCTAAAAGATATGTTGTAGTTTCTATTTTCATACTATCTGTAAAAGCTACCTTTTCTCTAATATCTGTTGTTGCTGTATTGTGATTTATTCCCACTACTGAAATATTCATAGATATCAACTCCTGATCCTATTTCTAATTAACACTTTCTGCACGCTCAAGTAATATATCACCTAAAACTGGCTCAACTCCTAATGGTTTAGATATTTTAAAATTAACTTCTTCATATTTATTATCTAACTCTTTTATTATATGAGGTATATCTTCTTTTATATGAATTCCTTCATATAAAAAGTAAGGTACTACTGTTATATCTTTTATATCTTCATTAACCATTTCTTCTACTACTTCTGGTATAAAAGGTCTACTTATCTCCATATAAGCGCCTTTTATAATATACTTATCTGTTTTCTCTTTTACGATATCTATCATATCAGAAAATCCTTTTTTTGCTTCATTTGATCTACTTCCATGTCCTATAATTAACAATCCCTTTTTCATTATATCACCTTTTCTTTCATTTTTATTTTTAAATAGATAGGTTTATATTATTATATTTATCATACATAATTATTAATAATAAAAAAATCCTACCGTAGAGGCAGGATTAAATATACTAATATATTCATACTAGTAAATCCTTCCCTCCGAAGGTTACTTCGTAAAATCAGGCAGGTCTCCTGGCTTACCATCATCCTACTTTCTCTCCTTCCCATTCTAATGAATAGTGGATTTGAGATTTCGTTATGGTTACAGTAGCGGGGGCTGCAGAGGTCTCTCACTTCTTTCCCTATTAATCATAAATATGAACCTAATTTTAATATTCAGTTTTTCTTGTAAGTTTATAATATCATTTGTTGGAGGGGTTGTAAATAGAATGTATATCAAAAATTAATCGAAAAGTATTTTTATTGATTAATTCGTAATTGAATAATAAAATTAATATTTATAATTTTATTTATCTTACACTAAAAACACATAATAAATAAGTAGAATATGCAGGTACTCCATAGGGAATACTTGTAGAAACATCTGCAGATTAAGATTGTGTTCTTCTTGTTGTATAAGTTACACTATGAATTGTAAAACTTGAATTTTTATTGGTATTATTTTTTACTATATTGGTGGCTTATAAATCTTCAATCCTCCTCTCTCTATGTATTAATTAAAATAAGATAATAAATTATTTTAATTCAACATTAGTAATTGCATAGTTTCTGATATGTCTTCATCTTGTGCATAATTTACTTGTGGTATCGATCAAATTAATGCTACAATTATAATTAAGGATATTGTTAATTTTCTGAATATTTTACACTTAAACAATCCTTTTACTATGGTAATTTAAGTGATTAATTACTTTATTAATTTAATTATACATTATAAAGGAAAATATTTCTATCTGAAAGGGTCTGACATTTTAAAAATCGTTTCTGAATATTTTCTTGGTGAAAATGAAGAAACCTATAAAAATTCTCTTAATAAAGCTATACATATATTAGAAATAAAAGGATATGATGAGTTGGCTAAGAATTATAAAGAAATTACAAAAAATAGATATAATATACAATTAAATTAGAAAAAACCCTTGCAAGGGTTTTTTCATTTCATTCTATATCCTCAATCAATTCCCTAATACTATTATACTTATTAGGATAATCTATCTGTGGCCTATCTATTAAAAGTACCTTTATATTCATATCAAGTGCTGCCTTTATTTTTTCATTTGTACCGCCTATATCTCCGCTATCTTTTGTAACTATATACTTTATATTATAAAACTCATACACAGCTTTATTAAAATCAGTACTAAATGGACCTTGAAGTGCTAATATCCTCTTAGGTAAAAATCCTAAATCAGTACATTTTTTTACTACATTTGCTGTAGGAAGTACTCTTATATATAAATTATCTTTAAAATTCACATTTTTAAATTTATCTAGATTATTACTTCCTGTTGTTAAGATTATATTTTCTTTTTTATTTTCTAAGTACTTTATTACTTGTTCATATGATGAAAATCTATCTATATTTTCATAAGTTATTTCTTTTCTTTCAAATCTAAAATATTTAATATCTGATTCTTCTGATGCTTCTATGGCATTTTTAGAAACTTCTGCTGCATATGGATGTGTCGCATCTACTATAATTTTTATATTATACTTCTTAGTTAAATCTACCATATCTTCTTTATCCAATCTTTTTGATATGACTTTTAAATTAGGATGAGTCTTAAAAAGTCTTGCTCCATAATTTGTAGCTGTTGTTGCAATTACAGAATGATTTTTATCTAGTAGTTTTTCTACAATAAGCCTTCCATCCTCTGTACCAGATAAAACTAATATCATATTTTATAACCTCTAGGTGTTACCATTTTTCCACCATCTATATATGAGTTTGAATTTCCTATTATAACTGTTGTAAACATATCTATATCAAAATTTAACATATTTTCTAAATCAGTAAGTATTGTTTCTTCACCTTCTCTTTTAGCATTTCTAACTATGGCTACAGGTGTAGATTTATCTTTATGTTTTAAAAATATATCTCTTGCTATTACAATTTGCTCTGTTCTTTTTTTACTTTTTGGATTATATATTGCTACTGAAAAATCTCCTTCTGCTGCAAGACGTAACCTTTTTTCTATAAGTGACCAGTCTGTAAGTAAATCACTTAAACTAATTGTAACAAAGTCATGCATAAGAGGAGCACCTACACAAGCTGCTGATGCATTGGATGCTGAAACCCCTGGTACTATCTCTACTTCTACATCACTTTTATGCTTTAATACTATTTCAAGCATTATACCAGCCATACCATAAACCCCTGCATCCCCACTACTTACAAGTGCTACAGTTTTTCCATCTTCAGCATATTCTAATGTCTTTTCACATCTCTCTACTTCTTTTTTCATTTGAGATGATACTATTTTCTTGTCATCAATTAAATCATTTACAAGTTCTATATATTTTTTATACCCTATTATAATATCAGATTCTTTTATAGCTTCTACTGCTCTAAAAGTCATATGTTTCTTATCTCCAGGTCCTATTCCTACTACATATATTTTTCCATTACTCATTGTTTTCCTCCCAAATAGATATTGTTATACCATCCATTTTTGTTTTTTTCATTATACATGTTCCATTATTACTTGAGATGTATCCTACAGGCTCTGAAACAGAGGATACTCCTATCGACTTTTTCACAAAATTAGAGCCTTCAAATAGATGTTCAACTTTTTTAATTTCTTCTCTACTAATTATATTAAGTGATACATTTAATTCCTTTGATGATTCTATAAGTCCAATTTCATCTTTTTTAACATCTACTGTTGCTATTTCTTTTAGACTTTCCATATATAAATTATTATTATCCATAGATTTATATATAGCATATAACATTCTATTTTTCTCTATTCCTCTTCTACATCCTATACCTAATACTATATTTCTTGGTATCAATACTGATGTGGGCATAGTGTATTTTTTAATGCTATTTGTTATATCTATTAAACTTTGTATATCTTTAAATCTTTCATCTTCTGGTGTGATGAGATTTTTAATTAAATTTTTATCTATAGAAATATCTGATTTAATTCCTACGTTTTTACCATTTACTATATCTGCTGTGACTATTTTTGCATCTTCCATACTTTCTATAGAAAGATTCAACTCTTTTGCTATCATATCTACAGATAATACACCATTTACATCAGATGCTGTAGTTATAACAGGTGTTGCTCCTATTAATTCAGATAGATGTATTGCGTAACTATTTGCCCCTCCAATATGCCCTGAAAGTAAGCTTATAATATGTTTTCCACCTTCATCCATTACAAGTATAGCAGGATCAATAGTTTTGTCCTTTATATGTGCTGCTATAGACCTTACTACAATTCCTGTAGCCATAATAAAAAGTATGGTGTCGTAATTTTTAAAGAAATCCTCTATATTCTCTGATAGTTTTCCTTTTATTGATTTGAATTTCCCATAATTATGCTTATCTAAGGTATAAATAGGCGTATCTTTTAAATATCTTTTTACTTCTAAAGCTTTCTTAAGTCCGCCTTTTGTAAGTGTAATTATAGCTAATTTCACTTTTTAGCATCCCTATATTCATGGGAAAAATTTTTATCATATAATTTTGATAAGCTATATTTATCTCCTAAAAATCCTCCTACTAATATTTGTGCTGTTTTTGTTATATTAGCTTCTTTTACTTTTTCTGATATATCTTTTAATGTTCCTTGTACTATCTTTTGATCAGGCCAAGTAGCTTTTTGTACCACTGCAACAGGAGTATTTTCATCATAATATTCTAAAAGCCTATCTACTACATTATCAATCATCTGTACTGATAGAAATATAGCCATTGATGCCTTATGACTTGCAAGTTTTTCTAAACTTTCACTTTCTGGAACAGGAGTTCTTCCTTCAAGTCTTGTACAAATTACTGTTTGAGAAACATCTGGAAGTGTAAACTCCCTATTTAATGCAGCTGCTGATGCTACAAATGAACTCACACCTGGTATAACTTTTGATTTTATATCTAGTTCATCTAATCTATCAATTTGCTCTCTTATTGCTCCATATATACTAGGGTCCCCTGTATGAACTCTTGCTACAGATTTTCCTTGTTTTATTCCATTTTCCATAACATCAATAACTTCTTCAAGTGTCATAGATGCACTATTATATAATTTACTTTCATCTTTTCTACAATTTAAAATATCTTTATTAACAAGAGAACCTGCATATATTATAATGTCTGCTTTTTCTACTATGTTTTTCCCTTTAACTGTTATTAAATCAGGATCTCCTGGACCTGCTCCTATAAAATATACTGTATTCATTTAAATACCTCCTTTTTTTATTATAAGTGTTGATAAATATGGTACTTTTTTATTTTTTAAATCATCAATATCATAGCTTATATTTTCTTCATTTGTGCCACATTTAGATACAAGTACAAATTTATCTTCTAAATTTCTGC
This sequence comes from Senegalia massiliensis, assembly GCF_009911265.1. Classification (NCBI taxonomy): domain Bacteria; kingdom Bacillati; phylum Bacillota; class Clostridia; order Eubacteriales; family Clostridiaceae; genus Senegalia; species Senegalia massiliensis. The sequence continues at coordinate 133,379 of NZ_QXXA01000006.1, forward strand.
TCTCTAAAATTTCAGCTAATCTTTTATGTTCAGTAGAAGGCTTCATAACTACTAAATTATCATAATCATCTACTACCTTTTCAAATTCACTTATATTTTTCCTAAGAGGTATTATAGAAAGTGTTTCTTCCTGAGACGCTAGAGGAATATTTACTTTATTCGCTGATGCACAAAAGGATGTTATTCCTGGTATAGTTTCAATATTTATATCTTTCTTTTTTAAGAAAGGTAATAAATACATATATGTACTATATACCATTGGATCTCCTATAGTTAAAAATGCTATATTTTTTCCTTTTTCAAGTAAATCTAATATTATTTTAGAGTTTCTCTCCCAAGTAACGTTTAGTTTTTCTTCATCATAAGTCATTGGAAATTCTAATTTTAATATTTCTGCTTTTTTATTTAAATAATCTTCAGCAATGGAGAGTGCTACACTTTTACTTTCCTTTTTACTTTTAGGACATATTACAATGTCTATTTTTTCTAATACTTTTACTGCTTTTATAGTAATTAGCTCCGGGTCACCTGGACCTACTCCAATGCCATAAAATTTTCCTATCATCATTTCACCTCTTAGCTGATATTATATATATTGGATTTGTACCTATCATCATAGTTAAGTCTCCAATACTTTTGCCTTTGCTTATATTTACATGTACTATATCTATGTCTTTAAATTTATATTGTTTTAAAAAGTTTATTGCTTTATATGCATTTTCTATGGTTATAGTGTTTATTACAATCTTATTATTATCTTTTAATTTTTCATATGACCAATTTATTATTGTCTCCATATTTCCAGATGAACCACCAATGAAAACCCTATCTATATCACCTATATCTTTTAACGCCTCTGGTGCAACACCTTCAATAATTTCTAAATTATCTATATTAAAATGACTTTTATTTTTAGCTATAAGATCTACTGCTTCCTTCTTTTTTTCTATTGCATAAACTTTACCATTTTCTACAATAGATGCTATTTCTATAGAGATACCTCCAGTTCCTGCTCCTATATCTATTACTTTTAAATCCTTTTCTAATTGTAATTTACCTATAGTTATAGCTCTAATTTCAGATTTTGTCATAGGTACTTTTCCTCTTATAAAATCATCATCTTCTATACTAAATCTACTCATCTTGTAATATCACCACCACATTTAAATCACTATTTTTTATTTTTATTATATCCTCAGGACTTCCACTATGAATCTTTTCATTTGGATATGATAAATTCTCTCCTATATAAATAGTTCGTCCTTCTATCCCATTATCCAAAAGTTCCTTTGCTATTTTTTGAGGAGTCCAGATTTTATCTGTAAGTATTGCTACCTTTTTATTTGTTGCTACTATTTCTAAAATGTCACTTTCTCTACCATGTAATGATAAAAAATGTGCATCTTCCCAAGATTCATTTATCCTAGAAAACATATATTGAACTGAACTAATTCCTGGGATTATGTCCATTTCTACATTTTTTAAATTTTTCTTGATATATGACTTTAAACTAAAAAATCCTGTGTCTCCTGAAACTACGACTGCTATTTTTTTGTTTAGATTTTCTTTTATATAATCTATCATTTTAGAAAGTCCTTGTGATATATCAAAAATTTCTTTTTTAGAGATATCAATATTTTCTAAATTTCTTTTAGCACCTATTATTATATTTGATTCGGCTATTTTCTTTTTAGCAATAGGTAATATATAATCTTTATGACCTGGCCCAAGTCCTATTATATATAATTTATTCATTTTTATATTCCTCCAACATATCTTTTCCTATAGGACACATTCCCAATAATCCATACTTTTTAGAAAATATTACTGTGCCAATTTTTATACTGTCATATACTCTGTCTCTACATTTCTCAGTTATTTTTTGTACTAATATTTTAAACAAATCATCTCTTTTATTTTCATCAATATATTCTATAGCCTTATCTGTTGTAATACTATTTAGTATATTATTTATATCATCTTGTAATCCACCTAAAGCTGCATAGTTACTAGCTAATATCTCCATTCTTGCATCTGCTACTTTACTATGTGTATGGAATATTCCACCTGATACTTTTATCATTTTGCCAATATGACCTACAAAAAGTATTTCTTCTATGTCATATTCTACAGCTTTATCTAGCATAAAACCTATGAAATTACTTGTCTTTATGAGAGAGTAATTTTTTAAATTTAACTCTTCTACAAAATCTCTACCATAATTTCCTGGTGAAAATATTACTTTTTTTATGCCTTTATTTTTAAGTACTGATAGCTCAAGTGCTATGGAATCCTTAAATGCTTCCTCACTCATAGGCTCAACTATGCCGCTAGTTCCAAGTACTGATATACCTCCTAATATACCAAGCTTTGGGTTAAAAGTTTTTTTGGCTATATCTACACCTTCTGGTATAGATATAGTGATCTTTACTCCAAGCCCTTCAGGTAATTCTTCTCTTACGGCTTCAATTATAGTTTTTCTAGGAACAGGATTTATTGCATATTCACCTATGTCTACAGCAAGTCCCTCTCTTGTTACCTTCCCTACTCCTATTCCACCTGTTAAAATTACTTCTTCGCCTTCTATTAATTCAGCTTCTGCATAAATCTTTATTCCATTTGTAGAATCAGGATCATCTCCACTATCCTTTACAATAGCACATTTGACTTTATCTTTTTTTATAATAATATCTTCTACATCTAAAATTAAATCCCAACCTTTAGGAGTTTTTATCTTTACATTTTCTATTTCGCATCCTGTAAATAGCATTCTAGTTGCTGCCTTAGCTGCCGCTGTAGCAGATGATCCTGTGGTATATCCATATCTTAATTTTTTACCACCTTTAACTACATATCTATCCATATTATCACCTATATCATATATAAAAGTGCATTTACTATAGCTGCAGCTACTGTACTTCCACCTTTTCTACCATTGGTAACTATATATGGCACTCCTAAATCTTTGATTATTTCTTTTGATTCAGCAGCCCCTACAAATCCTACAGGTACTCCTATTATCAAATCAGGTTTAGGCATTCCTTTTTCTATCTTCTCTTTTAAAGTGAAAAGTGCTGTAGGAGCATTTCCTATTGCAAAAATCTTTATATTTTTATTGTTCATTGCCTTTTCTATAGCTACCATTGAACGTGTGATTTCTCTTTTTTTAGCTTCTATTACTACATCCTCATCATGAACAAAATTACATACTTGTCCGCCAAGTTCACCTAGTACTCTTTTGTTTATACCTGATAAAACCATTCCAGTATCAGCATAAATATCACATCCATTTTTAAGTGCTTTTATCCCACTTTCTATGGCATCTTCATGAATTTCTAATATATCAGCATATTCAAAGTCAGCAGTAGTATGTATTACTCTCTTTACTACTTTACCTTCTTTTTCATCAAACTTTTTATCACCTAATTCTTCTGTAATTATTTCAAAACTATTTTTTTCTATAGTTTTTGGCTCTTTTACGTAATTCATTTTTTCACTCCTCTAAAATAGGCTTGGACCACCTTTTATTATGTTATATTCTTGTACTCTTTCATATTTATTAAAATTTATTATATTTTTAATTTCATATAAAAACTTTTCTTTATCAAAACATTCTTTATCATATAATATTCCTGTTACAGTACCACTATGTGAAGTGTTTATACCATATGCATTATATTTAACAGCTAAATTATATATATTTTCTAAATCCTCTTTAAATAAATATTTTTGATTTATGAAAGCACTCAATGTAGACCCTTTGGCTAATTTATGCATATCATTTTCTTTTAGTCCTTTTTCAACTAAACTTAAAGATTTTCTATATTCTAACTCATGTTTTATCTTTTCATAGTATAAATTTAATTTGTTAAATTTAACAGTATCAATAGTACCTTTCCCCTCAATACAAAGTACTTTTAAATCTAATTTATTCTCATATAATTTTTTATATCTGCCTTTTAAATAATCATATAATGTAAGTTTTTGAAATATAGTACTATCTGTAGGTTCTATTTCTATAGCTATATTAGCTATTTGTTCATTATCTATTTCTTCGTTTAAATACCTGCTTGTTGCAAGTATAGTAGCAGCTAAGTCAGCTGTACTACTTGCCATTCCTTTTCCTATTGGAATATTTGAATCTATATCTAAAGCAATGTTTTTATATTCATTTTGATTATATCCAAAATATTTAAGAGACTTTTTTATAGCATTATATGCTTTAGGATATAATATTTCATTTGATATACCCTCTTTAATTGTAACTACTGAAAATAAATCTATAGGATATGAAATGAGCAAGTTTTTACCATCAATATATCCCTGAAATAACTCTCCACAACTTGCTGGACATTTAGCTCTTATCATAGAATTTTCCAACCTTAAAAACAGGTTTATCTATATCGTTTTTCAATGTTTCATAGTCCTTATGGTCAATGCTTACTATAATACAAGTTGAAGTTCCTGCTGATTTATATAAATCTATATCGACACTTTCATCTATAGAGTAATCTAAGTCATTAGTCTTAGCCATTTCTTCTATTTCTTTTAATATTCCTTGTGATCCTACAGGTAATATCTCATGAATATAATCTTTTTGTTTTAAATCAATTATATTTTTTATTGAAATTATCTCTCCATTGTCTTCTAATATTTCATTTCCAACTTTAGGAATTCCAACAACTGCTATTAATGAATTCTTTGGAGTATAAGGCATTTTGAAGTTTCTCTTATCTACTAAACCTATGGCAGTCAATCCTATACCCGTTTGAACTGTAGGAAAATTTTCTTCTGTACTTCCTGTAACTAGTATATCTTCATCTAAGTTTAATTCTCTTAAAAGATTTTTTATTCCATTTAATATAATGTTTCCTGTAGGGTTCATTTCTACTGATAATGTATTTATTATAGAAATAGGTTTTGCTCCTATTGAAAATAATTCTGATAATACTACATGAAGTGTTAAATACCCTAAAGTTTCAGGATATGTTTTTACGATATCCTTTTCTTTATTTCCTATACCTCCAGCAGAATCACATGAAATTATTAATTTGTCATTTTCATTTATATCTATAAAAGTCAAATCTCTAAATTGTGTGGAATTCATAAAACTATCTCTCTTTCTTTTTTATAATTTCAAAAAGTGTAGAAGCTGCTATTATATTTAACATAGATGCTAATGTTAAAGGTATTACTATTGCCATGAATAAAGCCATACCTGAAAACGGCAATGCTAAAATGCTCGCCAATATTCCTGCTATAAAAGCTGAAATAGGTCCATTTAATATTATAGCTACTACATTTGATAATATCTTAAATCCTTTTATGTACACTTTTCCAAATACAAATGCTGTAAATGCCATAAGTGCCATAACTTCTAAATGCATAGGTAAGGAAAGAGGAAAGCCACTAGTCATAGCAGTTAAAAGGTGACCTAAGCCTGCAACCACAGCGCCATATACTGGTCCTAAAAAAATTGATGCAAAAAATCCTGGCATGCTATCAAGTGCAATGGTTGTTCCAGGATATTTAATCATAGCTCCTATAAAAGATAATGCTATAAGTACTCCTGAATAAGTTAATTTTGTTGTAGTAATTTTCTCATAAGTTTTAGTATTTGTCATAATTCTCCCCCTTAAAATTTTCAATATAATCTAATAAATAATATAAAAATTCTATATTACTATAAAAATGAATATGAGGATATCCTGCAAGAGTATTTTGTTTCTTTATCCCACATTTCCATCTTTTATATACTTTGCCTTCTCTTTTTTTAGATATATTATATAAGAAATCTATTTCATCATTTTTATTAATCATAGAGCGATGAAATTCATGAGCATTTATATTTATACCTTTGAAGTCTATTTCAATATATCCAAAGCGTTGAAGTTTTTCTGTCATATGACTATCTGTATCAATAAATCCTACCATTTCACTTTTATTATTATCTAAATCATAAATTGAATTTGTAAGATACATAAGTCCCCCACACTCAGCGTAACAAGGAAGTCCTTTTTCTAATATTTCTTTTAAGTCTTCTCTAAATGATTTGTTTGTTTCTAATTCATTACTAAAAACTTCTGGAAATCCTCCACCTATATATAAAGCATCTACATCTGGTAATTTTTCATCTTTAATTGGACTTATAGGAATAAGAGTTATGCCTAGTTGCTCTAATAAATCTAAATTATCTTTATAATAAAAATTAAAAGCTTTATCCTTAAATACTCCTATCTTCAAATCATATTTTTTTGTTATACCTATATAGTTTTGTGTTTTTATAACTTCCAGTTTTGATATTTCTAATAACTTATCTAAGTCTATAGTTTCTTCTATGGTTTTAGATAATTTTTCACTTTTTTCTTCTAGTTCATCTACTTCTTCAGCTGGTATTAATCCTAAATGTCTACTTTTTAATGATATATCTAAATTTTTAGGTAAATATCCAAGACACGGAATATTATTTTCTTTTTCTACTATTGTACGAAGTAAATCATAGTGCATTTTACTTGATACATTATTTATAATAACTCCAGCGATGTTAATATCTTTGTCAAAATTTTTATATCCTGATATTAAAGCTGCTAAACTAAGTGACATTCCTCTTCCATCCACTACAAGTATTATAGGTAATTTAAGTATTTTTGCTATATGACTAGAACTTGCATTGTCTTTTTCTATTCCAAAACCATCATATAACCCCATTACTCCTTCAATTATAGATATATCCTTGTCTTTTGAATTTTTATTAAATAGATTTGTAACTAATTCTTTATTTAGTAAATAACTATCTAAATTATATGAAGCATTCCCTGTTACAAATTCATGAAATTTTGGATCAATATAATCAGGTCCAACCTTAAAGGGAGCAACTGTAATACCTCTATTTGTAAGTGCCTTCATTATTCCAAGACTTAGAGTAGTTTTTCCTACTCCACTATTTGTACCAGCTATCATTATACCTTTCAATTCATCACCTCTTTTTATGCAAAATAAAAAATCCTACTTCGAAGTAGGATTAGATTTACAGCTATAAATATATTATTTACAAGCTAGCAATCCCTTCCCTCCGAAGGCATACTTTTAAAAAATCAGGTAGGTCTCCTGGCTTGCCATCATCCTACTTTCTCTCCTTCCCATTCTAATGAATAGTGGATTTGAGATTTCGTTATGGTTACAGTAGCGGGGGCTGCAGAGGTTTCTCACCTCTTTCCCTATTAATCATAAACATGAACCCAATTTTAATATTCGATTTTTATTGTTAAATATATATTATCATTTGTAGATATAGATGTAAATATTATTTTTTATTCTCTTATGATTTTTATTAAAACTTCTTTATCTTCACATCACCTTCATAGTTAATATTTATTTTTATTTTAGCTTTAGCTTTATTTCCTACCATTTTTATTTGACTTTTACCAGATTCTAATTTAAGTTCTTTATTATCTGCTATATCCTTTTCATAAATTTCTACTATATCCTTATCTGGTGTAACTAATACTATTTTAAAATCACCTTCTGTCACTTCTATATCATAATCTAGTATTACTTTCCCATTAGCTTGTGATTCAATTTTCCATAACGTTTTTACTCCAGAAAAGCTACTGAATTTTAATGACTTATTATTACCCATATTATTTTCTACGCTTTTTATGAATAATGCACTATCCTCACCTGAAGCTATTTCATGGTTATCATTGTATACTTCACCTTTCTTTTCACTTAAATATGAACATCCCATTAATGCAAATGATAAAAATATAGTTAAAATAAATATCAGTAATGTTTTTATTGATTTCTTCATCACAAACCTCCACTTAATCTTATTTATAAGATCTAACGAATTCATATAAATCCCCTTATATCAATTGAATTTAAAATATGTATAACAAAAACTAATAAATATTCAACATATAAAATATTCTATAAAAGTTTTTAAATCCCTTCTTTTATTATATTAAATTGAAAGAATCTCTCTAATAATTAATCAAAACAAAAAAACAAGTAAAAAAGTAATTACTTTTTTACTTGTTTTTTCATCTAATATTATATTCCTTAACCTATTAATAGGTTTTTTACTAATAATTAATTAAATTCTTTAGAACTCCATAATCATCTATATAGTCTATTTCAACTAATGCTCCTTCTGAAACTTTAAAATGCCATCTATCATCTATATCTAAATCAAGTAATAATGCTATAATGGTTTGAATAACTCCACCATGAGTAACTAGCAAATATTTTCCATCTTTTTTCTTTAGAATATTTAAAAATTCTTCTACTCTTGTGTATAAATCCCTTAATGATTCTCCTTCTGGTATAGCATAATTAATATAATCAACTATCCAATTTCTCCATTCATTTGGATATAGTTTTTCTACTTGTTTATAATTTTTATTTTCAAATATACCGAAATTTAATTCATTTATATTTTCTACTATGTCTAATTTAGTATCTATTTTTTCACTTATACTCTTAGCAATTATCTTACATCTTGTCATAGGGCTTGTATAAATACAATCCACATCATAATCAAAGTTATTTACTATCTTATCAAATTGATCTCTTCCTCTATCTGTATATTTAGATTCAGTTTGTCCTATATATACTTTTTTACTATTTGCAATGGTCTCAGGATGTCTTAAAAGTATTAGTTTCATTTAAATCCAACTCCTTAATATATAAATAGAAAATAAAAATATAATTTGTGTTATTTCAATTATAAACCCTATGGTATCTCCTGTCATCCCACCTATTTTTTTTGTTATATATCTTGTTAAATATAATGATACTAATATACAAATAACAATAGGTAGAATTGCATTAACTCCAAACAATACTACAGTTATTATACCTAAAAACACAAGTGCCAAACTAGATTCTTTTTTATTTATATTATCCATAAATATCTTACCCATACCACTTTCTCTAGCATAATCACTAATTGAAGCTGAAAATATTGCAAGTGTTCTACTTAAAATAGGTACTAATAATATATACTTTAAATCTATATAAGAAGTTAAAGTGATATTTGATATTAGTAATATTATTATCCCAATTACACCAAATGCTCCTATCCTACTATCTTTCATTATTTCTAACATTTTCTCTTTATCTCTATTTGAAAAAATTCCATCTATTGTATCAGAAAAACCATCCAAATGAATGGCTCCTGTTATCCAAATATATATAATCCATATGATTAAAGATAATACTGGTCTATGAATAAATTTTTCTAAAAATGTAAATATAAAAAGTATAATACCTATTATCAAACCTATTATAGGTAAATATTTTATTCCTTTTTTATATTTTTCTTCTGTATATTCTACATATGGTACAGGAATCCTTGTGAAAAATGATAATAAAAGTATAAAACCTTCCATCATTTTTCTCCTTTAATTTCTATAGGTATACCAGACACTGTAAGGTACACTTTATTTGCTCTTTTTGCAATATATTGATTTACCCTACCTGCAATATCCCTAAATATACTACCTAATTTATATGAAGGTACAATTCCCATGCCTAATTCATTTGTTACAAGTACTACATTTTTATCTTTTAATGCATCTAAAAGTATATATATTTCATTAAATATCTGATTTTCTAAAGTATCTATTTCTTCTTCAGAAATATCATCAAAATCTATATTTTTTTCTAATATTAAATTTGAAATCATTATTGTAATACAATCTAATATAATAGTATCTGCATATTTAAATTTATCGTCGTCTAATATAATATTAAAGTTTTTATACATTTCTATTGTATGCCAAGATTCTGGTCTTTGTTTTCTATGTTTTTTAATTCTAGATTTCATACCTTCATCAAAAGGTATCGAAGTTGCAATATATACTACATTTTTCCCATTCTTTTTTACTATTTTTTCAGCAAAACTACTTTTTCCACTTCTAGCTCCACCTGTTACTAAAGTTAAATCACCCATTTAATTCACCTGCTTCATCTAATGATTTTAGTGCATCTAATATGAATATATTTTCTTCTCTTCTTTTTATGGCAATTCTAAAATAGGTATTATCTAAACCTACAAAGTCTTCACATGTTCTAATATAAATATCTTTTTCTAATAATAAATATTGAAGAGTAGATGCTTCAATATTTTTTAATCTACATAAAAAGAAATTTGTGTAAGTTTTATATACATTCAAATATGATATCCTTTTTAATCCTGAATATAAAAAGTCTCTTTCCTCATATAACCAAGTTAAACTTTTATAATAATATAGATCATCATCAATTATATCTTTAACTACATTTAATGCTAAACTATTTACAGCCCAAGGCTCAATATTATCTTTCATTTTCTTTATAATATCTTTATGTGAAATGCCAAATCCTAGTCTAAGTCCAGGTATAGCATAAAATTTTGTAAGAGACCTTAATATAAAGATATTATATTTATCTATAAATTCTATAGTGGTTTTTTCTTCTAAAAAATCTACAAAAGATTCATCTATAAATAAAAATATATTTCTTTCATCTAATATCTCTAATAACTTTTTTAGAAAGTCATTATTGTAGAAATTCCCTGTAGGATTGTTTGGATTACACAACACAAGACAATCTATATTTTTTTCATCTAAATGGATTTTTAGCTTTTCTAAATCTATATTAAAATTATCTTTGTCTGTTTTAAAATACTCTATATTACTTCCACTAAGACTAAATGCCCTTTCATATTCATTAAAAGTAGGTTGGACTATAGATATATTTTTGAATTTTATACAACGTGAAAAAACGTATATAAGCTGTATTGCACCATTTCCAAGTATTACATTTTCACTACTAATTCCTAATTTTTTCGAAATTGCTTCTCTTTGTCTCTTTCCATCTACTTCTGGATATTTATCTATATTATCTAAAGAGCTTCTTAAACTTTCTATTACTCTTTCAGATGGACCTAATGGATTAATATTTATACTAAAATCTATTATATTTCCATCTCCATAATATCCACCATGTTTATTCATATATCTACCCTCCAATTACAAATACTATAACAATGAAAAATAAGGAAAATAATATTTCACTTATATACATAATATTTATAGTTCTATTTATATCTTCAATTTCTAATGTTCTATTTTTATCTCCTATAGTTGGCTTATATATTTTTTCACCGAAATAAATATTCTCCCCACCTATTTGAATATTTAATAACCCTGCTACTGCAGATTCAGGAAATCCTGCATTTGGACTCTTATGATTAAATCTATCTCTTATAAATATTTTAAAGCCATTTTTTATATCATATTTTAATAAACCAACTAAAATCATAAAAAAACTTCCTATTCTTGCTGGTATAAAATTTACTACATCATCTAATTTAGCTGAGAAGTACCCAATATCTTTATATTTTTTATTAGTGTAACCTACCATTGAATCAAGTGTATTTATTGATTTATATAAAAATACAAATTGTACAGGCATTTCTACTAAAAATCCTATAAATATATAAAACAAAGGTGCTAATACTCCATCAATAGTATTCTCTGCTATAGTTTCTACTGTAGCACGTGTTATTTCATCTTCAGATAAATTTTCTGTATCACGTCCAACTAAATATGATATTAATATTCTTGCTTTTTTTATATCACCTTTTTTTAATACTTTATAAATTTTAATTCCTTCATCTCGTAAACATTTTGCTGCAAGGGATGTGTAAAGCAAATAAATAGTTATTACAATATTAAAAACCGGGTGAATCTTATTAGCTATAAAAAGTATAATACTAATAATTATAAAAACTATCATTAATACTAATATTAAAAGTAAAAATCCTCCTATTTTTAAATCCATTTTTGATTTTCTGATTTTATTTTCAATATATGATATTAACTTACCTATATAAACAATAGGATGTGGTATAAAATATGGGTCCCCAAATAAAAAATCTAATATAAGAGCTAAAAAAATTATATACATTTCTATCATTTTTTACAATCCCATTATTTCTTTTATTTTATCCATATCTAAATTTGTTCTAGTTAAATCTGCTAATTTGTTATACTCACCTTGTTTTATTTCTTCAAAGCTAGTTTTATCTTTATCTTTTTCTAATCCTTTTTTTTCTAATATTTCTTCTATTATATTTATTCTAAAATTATCATTTTCAAATATTCCATGAAGATAAGTACCATATACTGTTCCCTTATCATTTATAGCACCATCAAATCTATTTCCTTCTAATTCTATAAATGGTTTACAATTAAATCTCTCAGTTTTACCCATATGAATTTCGTATCCATTTATACTTTCACCATTAAGTTTTCCTGATACTCTTAATGTATCTTTCTTTTCATTTATAACTGTTTTAGTACTAAGAAGGCCTAGTCCATTTATTCTATCCATATTAGATTCAATATGTAATGGATCAGATATTTCTTCTCCTAACATTTGATATCCTCCACATATACCCATAATAGGAATACCTTCTTTATGCTTTTTATATATTAATTTATCTAAATCGCTTTTTATTATATATTCCATATCTTTTATAGTGTTTTTACTTCCTGGAATTATAAGAAAATCTATATTATCAAAGTCTTCTTTTTTAGTAATATATCTTACATTTACTCTTCTTTCCATTTCTAGAGGCGTAAAATCACTAAAATTTGATACAAATGGAAGCTTAATAACTCCTATATTCACATCATTATCCACATTTTTATTAAATCTTGTAGTTACACTATCTTCATCATCAATATCTAATTTAGTAAATGGAAGAACTCCAAGACAAGGTATATTTATTTTTTCTTCTAACATTTTTATTCCAGGATTTAATATTTCAATATCCCCTCTAAATTTGTTTATAATGAAGCCTTTTATTCTTTCTCTCTCTTCTGGCTCTAATAACATAATAGTTCCATAAATACTTGCAAACACGCCTCCTCTTTCTATATCTCCTACAAGTATTACAGGACTATCTACCATTTCTGCAAGTCCCATATTTACAATATCATTTTCACGTAAGTTTATTTCTGCAGGACTTCCTGCTCCTTCTATTGCTACTATATCAAATTTATCATTTAATTCATTATATGCTTTTTTAACAATTCCCTTTATATTTGGTACTTCTTTTCTATATTCAGATGCAGTTAAAGTTCTATGAACTCTACCCATAAGTATTACTTGACTACCTACATCACTTGTAGGTTTTAAAAGTATTGGATTCATTTCAACCATTGGTTCTATTTCTGCTGCTTCAGCTTGTACTACTTGAGCTCTACCCATTTCTTCTCCATTTTCAGTGACATATGAATTCAATGCCATATTTTGTGATTTAAATGGAGATATACTATATCCATCTTGTTTAAATATTCTGCAAAGAGCAGCAGTAACTATACTTTTTCCTACAGAAGACCCTGTGCCTACTATCATTATATTTTTTGCCATGACTTTTCTCCTTTATAATTATAAAATTCTTTTTCATTTTCAAACAATGGTATCTCTAATTTTTTATGGACTTTAACAAGCCAAGGTTCTTTTAAACTAGCCTTATCTAATGTTTTTTTATTTAAAAATACTTCTCTTGTTATACCAGAATCTATTATTTCACCTTTATTTAATACATATATATAATCGCAATATTCATATATAAAATCCATATCATGACTTGATACTATTGTTTTTTTTCCATCATTAACAATACTATTCATAGTATTTATCATATTATCTGTCATTATTGGATCTAAACCAGCTAATGGTTCATCAAAAAATATTACTTTACAATCTAATGCTAAAACTCCTGCTATTGCAACACGTTTCTTTTCCCCATGGCTTAAAAAATGAACTGGTTTATCTTTAAATTCTTCTATATTGAGTAAATTTATTATTTTATCAACTTTTATTTTTACAGTATCTTCATCAATTCCTAAGTTTCTAAGCCCAAAGGCTATATCATCATAAGTGTTAGAATAAAAAATTTGTTTATCTGCCTCTTGAAATACTATCCCTACTTCTTTTCTTAAGTTCCTTAAAAATTTTTTATTGTATTTTATTTTTTTATCATTAAATAAAACTTCACCTTTATTGGGTTTAAGATAACCTATTAGATTTAAAAAAAGAGTAGTTTTCCCAGCACCATTTCCTCCAACTATACCAATTTTATTTCCTTTATTTAAATCTATATTTATATTTTTTAATGCAACTTTTCCGTCTTCATAATTATAATTTAAATCTACTGTCTTTAACATATATTCACCTACATATAAAACCTATTGTCATAATTTTTACTTTCAAGAGAAATTATCATATCTTTATATCGTTTAATAATCCTAACAATTAATGTTCTTAAAAGTAATCCTAAAGAATTAAAACTATTTTTCATGTTTATATATCCAAACCTTAAATCTTGTGCTTTATAAATCTTAGCTATCTCTTCTAAAAGTATAAATATAAATCTATATGTGAGCATTATAAGCTCTATTAAAAGGACTGGTATTTTATATTTTAATAATAATTTAATTAAATTATTAAAGGGTGTAGTAAGTATTAAAAAGTAACTACAAGATATGGCTGAAAATGCTCTAGTTGTAAGGATGATAGCTTTAAGTAAGCTATCATCCCTTACAACTAGATAAAAATTAGAAAGTTTAACGCTAAAAAAAGTGTCTACATTACTATGTGAAATCGAAAAAACTAAAGCTATTAAACTTAAAATAATAAAACTCATAGGTAATAAATACATTTTAAAGTATCCTTTTATAGGTATTTGGGCAATACCTACTAAAATAACACTCATAATAATGAAAATAGATATATGAACAATATAGCTATTAGAAAATAAAGCTATAGTAATCATCATAATAAATAAAAAAAGCTTTAAATCATCATTAAAATATCTTAATTTATTTATATATGCATATCTATCAATTATTAGCATTTTTAGCTTTACCCTTCATATAGCCTAAGAAATATGCTATTATTCCAGTACCTATAGCTCCTTGTAAGGTAAATATAAGGGTTTCAGTTTCTCCTCCTGGTGGTTCCCAAAGAGGACTAAACCAAGGAGTATAGCTTTCAGGAATAGCTTCCTCAGCTAGAGAATCAGAGCCTGCAAACTCAGAGTCTTTTATTACAAGTATTGGAACAGCTATAAGTATTACAACTATAAATAAAAGTAATAAATTTTTATATGTTTTTTTCATAAGCTAAAACTCCTTCCTCTTTATATCCAGCTATTAAATTATATACAATAACACTAAGTATTCCTTCTGCTATAGCAAGCGGTATTTGAGTTATAGCAAATATAGATAAAAACTTAACTAATAATTCCATAAATCCTTCATTTGCTCCTGCATGAGCCATGGCAAGCTGAAAAGATGTAACAACATAAGTTATTAAATTTCCAAATGCAGCTGCTAGAAATATTGAAAACTCTTTTTTCCATCCAGCTTTCTGAGAAAGCTTATAAATACCAAATGCTACAAAAGGTCCTACTATTGCCATAGAAAACGTATTTGCTCCAAGTGTAGTGATTCCTCCGTGGGCAAGTAATAATGCTTGAAAAATTAGCACAATCATCCCAATTACACTCATTACAGATGGACCTAATACTATTGCTCCAAGACCTACCCCTGTAGGATGTGATGAACTTCCTGTTATAGATGGTAATTTTAAAGCAGATAACACAAATACAAATGCCCCCATAAGTGCTATTAATATTTTTTTGTTTCCATCTTCTTTCACCATTTTAGAAATATTCCTAAATCCTAAAATTACAAAAGGCAAACTAACAATTGTCCAAAGTCCTGCCCAAAAAGGACTTAAGTAGCCTTCCATGATATGCATAGCATTTGCATATTTTGGCATAAACACTAATACTAAACCAAATAAAACTAGATACTTCTTTTTCAACTTTATCCCCTCCGAATATTTTTTACACAATAAAAATCCTACCTCGGAGGTAGGATAGTTTTTTAGCTAAAATATATATTATCTATAAGCTGGTATATCCTTCCCTCCGAAGGCTTAATTCCCTAAATTAGGCAGGTCTCCTGGCTCGCCATCATCCTACTTTCTCTCCTTCCCATTCTAATGAATAGTGGACTTGAGATTTCGTTATGGTTACAGTAGCGGGGGCTGCAGAGGTTTCTCACCTCTTTCCCTATTAATCATAAGTATGAACCTAAATTTAATATTCGATTTTTATTGTTAAATATATATTATCACTTGTGAAGATAGAAGTAAATATATTTTTAGTTTTTATTCTGATTATAAAAAAACCTATAAAATAGACCTCTCTAAAATCATCTATCTTATAGGTTTATATTAATATAATTTATCGTTTATCTATTAACTTTCTACTTCTCCTAAAGCAACTGGTTTCTTCAATACCTTTAAAAGTAATGCTGTAATTATACTTCCTACTAATATTGCTATTATATATAAGAGCCAATTTGTAACTACAGGGAATACAAATATTCCTCCATGTGGTGCAGGGGAAGATGCTCCAAATACTGCGGATAATCCTCCTGCTATAGCTGAACCTGCTATTATTGAAGGTATTACACCTTTTGGATCTGCTGCTGCAAAAGGTATTGCTCCTTCCGTTATAAATGAAAGTCCCATTACATAATTAGTTTTTCCTGCATCTATCTCTTTTTCTGTAAATTTATCTTTAAAGAATGTAGTCGCAAGCGCTATTCCAAGTGGTGGTACCATTCCTCCAGCCATTACTGCTGCCATTATATGTCCATTTCCTTCTGCAACTGATGCTACACCAAATACATATGCTGCTTTATTTACAGGGCCTCCCATATCTACTGCCATCATCCCACCAAGTATTAGTCCTAATAATAATTTATTTGCTCCACCAAGTCCACTAAGCCAGCTATTTAGTCCTGTATTTAGCCATTCTACTGGTGGAACTACTATAAAGTTCATAATAGCACCTACTATTAATATTCCAAATAGAGGAAATAACAGAACTGGTTTTATTCCTTCTAATGATTGTGGCAAATTACTAAATAGTTTTCTGAGCATTTTTACTACATAACCTGCTAAAAATCCTGCTAAAAGTGCTCCTAAAAACCCTGCTTTTCCATTTGCAGCAAGAGCTCCTCCTACAAATCCTGGTGCTAGAGCTGGTCTATCGCCTATAGATGATGCAATGAATCCTGCAAGTATTGGTAGCATAAAGCTAAATGCTGTGCCTCCTAGTGTATTAAAAAATGCCGCAATTTCATTACCTGAACCATAATTATCTGCTCCTGCATTATTAAAATCAAATAAAAATGCTAATGCTATTAATATTCCTCCACCTACTACAAATGGAAGCATATTTGATACACCATTCATTAAATTTCTATATATTCCCTTGCCTGTACTTTGAGATTTAGTAGATGTAGAAGTTTCTTTTGCTTCGTATACATCACCATTTTTTTCTAATGCTCTTTCTATTAAAGCACCTGGCTGCTTTATAGCATCTGATACTGGAGTTTGTATTACAACTTTTCCATGAAATCTATTCATTTCTACTTTTGTATCTGCTGATACTATTATAGCCGTTGCTTCTCTTATTTCTTTATCTGTGAGTCTGTTTTCTACACCTGTTGAACCATTTGTTTCTACTTTTATATCTACATTCATTTTTTCAGCTTTAGATTTTAAAGCGTCTGCTGCCATATAGGTATGAGCTATTCCAGTAGGGCATGCTGTAACTGCAAGTATTTTTTCTCTTTTTTGTTCTACTTTAGGTTTTTCTTTTTCTAATCCTTCTTTTTCTATTTGTTTTTTATCTATTATATCTAATATTTCTTTTTTGGTATCTGCAATTAATAATTCTTTTCTAAAACTCTCATCCATCAAAAATGTAGATAGTTTCTGAAGGGTTTTTAAATGATCATTGTGTGCTCCTTCACTTGCTGCTATCATAAAAAATAAATGAGTAGGTTCTCCATCTAATGAATCAAAGTCTATACCATCTTTACTTCTCCCAAATGCTATTGATGGAGTTTTTACTGCATTAGTTTTAGCATGAGGTATTGCAACTCCTTCTCCTATTCCTGTAGTCCCTTCTGATTCTCTTTTTAATATTTCTTTTTTATATTCCTGTTTATCATTAAGTCTATCTGCTTCATCTAATTTATTTATAAGTTCATCTAATGCATCTTCTTTCTTTATACTTTCTAATTCTAATATAATAGTATCATTTTTTATTAATTCAGTAATTTTCATTTTTTCACATCCTTTACTTTAATCTTTCAATAACTATATTATCTAGCAATTGTTCCACTTCTTCTTTTTTAGCTAAATCACTAGAAAAAGCTGTTGCAGAGCCTGCTGCTACCGCCCATCTAAATGAATTTAGTACATCTTTTGTCTTTGTATAACTTGATAAAAATCCTGCTATCATTGAATCTCCTGAACCTACTGAATTTTTAAGTATTCCTTTTGGTGATTTTACAAAATGCACTTCATTTTCTGATAGTAATATTGCTCCATCACCTCCCATAGAAACTATTACGTTTTCCGCTCCTCTTCGTTGTAACTTCTGTCCATACTTAATTATGTCTTCATTATCCTTTATTTCTATATTAAATATTTCTTCCAATTCTTTCTTATTTGGCTTTATCAAAAATGGATTATTCGAAAGAGTTTTTTCTAAAGATTCTCCTGTTGTATCTACTATTATATTAATATTTTTTTCACTACATCTTTCTTGTATTGTAAAATACATATCTCTTCTAAGTGATGATTGAATATTTCCTGCAAGTATTAAGAAATCACCATCTTTTAATTTATCTATTTTTTTATAAAATTCTTCTATTTTTTCATCAGGAATATCAGGACCTATTGCATTTATTTCTGTTTCAATTTCACTTTTCAATTTCACATTTATTCTTGTTGGTTCATCTAAATATATAAAGTCTGTATTAATATCGGATTTCTTTAAATACTCTTCTAAGTATTTTCCTGTAAAACCACCTATAAACCCTAAAGCTGTACTTTCTACTTCTAAATTATAGAGTACTCTTGAAATATTTATTCCCTTGCCCCCTGGATAAATATATGTGTCTTTTGCTCTATTTGTTTCTCCAAAATTTATTTTATCTATTTCTAGGTTATAATCTATTGCTGGATTAAAAGTTACTGTGTAAATCATTACTCTGTCACCTCTATTTCTGTATGTTTAGTATAATTACTTTGTTCTTTATCTGTAATTATTATGACATCAGAAAAATCTGTTACTTTCACAAAACTAATTTTGTCAAATTTACTATGATCAGCTAATACAAAACTTTCAGTAGAATTATCTATTGCCCTTTTTTTCATTATAGCTTCCTCTGTGTCTGGTGTTGTAAGTCCATACTCTAAATGAATACTATTAATCCCAATAAAAACTTTATCGAATCTAAATTTTTCTAAATTTTTAAGTGCGTCTGATCCTACTACTGCTTTTGTCTTTCGTTTAATTTTTCCACCTAATATATATACATCTATTCCTCGGTCAAGTAGTAAATCTACATTATCAACTCCATTAGTTACTACAAGTATATTTTTTTTATCTATTAATTTAGCCATTTCATATGCAGTAGTTCCAGCATCTAAATATATACTATCTCCTTCTTCTATAAGTGATGCTGCATATTTTGCTATAGAAACCTTTTCCTTTTTATTATGAATAAGCTTATCTTTAAAACTTTCTTCATTAAATCTTCCTTCTAAAAGTGCAGCTCCTCCATGAACTCTTTTTAATTTATTCTCCTGTTCTAAATATGATAAATCTCTTCTTATGGTTGATTCTGAAGAGTTTGTTATTTCTACAAGTTGATTTACTTTTACAATTCCTTTTTTATTTAATTCTTTTAATATAAGTTCTTGTCTTTGTTCTGTAAGCATATTTTTCACCTTCTTAATTACATTATAAATTAAAAAAACTATAAAGTCAATCATATTCACTCAATTATATTCATTAACAATCACAAATATTCATATATGCAGTCACTTTCAATCATATCATGTAATAAAGGTACTAGGATTTGTGCCCTAGTACCTTTATTATCTATATTTAATTATTTTTTAAATATATCTCTTATAAAATCAAATATACTTTTACTTCTCTTTTCTTCAGGTGCATTTATAGCTAAATCAGCCATTTTTAGTATTCCTTCCTTAGATTTGGCAACTGCTATAAATCTTCCTGAATGACAAAATACAGCATCTTCTACTCCAGTTATTTCTGCTAATTCATCATTTTCTTTTCCTGCCCAAGATTTAGGCAATTTCTTCTTATCAGTACCATCTTTACCTCTTACTGTCTGGATAGCATAATTATGATCTTTAGGATATATTACAAATAATACTTCTCCTCTTTCATCTATTTTTTTTAATATTTCTCCCCAAGGAGAAAATTGTTGTAAAATTAATATCTTTGGATTTGTTCTATTTTCAAAAGCAGTTATAATATTTTCTGTAGATTTTATTACTGAAATCCTACTATTAAAAGTATTTTCAAATACTACTTTTGCTAATTTCACAGCTTCCATAAAAGCATTGTCTATAGAATCATCTAAATACCAAGGAGGATTAAACCCTGATATTATTTTGGAAATATGCATAAGTGGTATATCTTGTTGAATTCTAATACCATTATCTAAAGCATCTATTCCTTCTATTACTACTCTATCTATATAGTGAAATATATCATTGACTTCTTCTTCACTTAATGAATCTTCTTTAAACTTTATAATCTCTTTACCAAATTGTCTCCATATTAAGCCACAAGCTGCATATGGTATTCCATTTTCTCTATATTTTTTCTCTATACCATGATGGTCAAATTCTCCTCTACCTACATCATAAACAATATCTAGATCTTTTAATATATCATTATCTCTAGTTCTTATTAATTCTATATCAAATATTTGTTTAAGTATTGCTGTAGCCATGACATCATCTGCATGAAATCTACCATTATGAGTACCTACTTTTTTAAATTCTTTTTGATTAGCCATCTTATCACCTTCTTAAAATAAAATCTCTATCATGTCATGATAGAGATTTTATAATTATATATTTCTATTTTTTACGAATTCCTTTTTATTATCCTTATTTTTTATAATTCAATTTCAAGTTCTACTGGACAATGGTCACTTCCCATTATATGCGAATGAATTTTTGCATCTATTAAATCATTCTTTAATCTTTCAGAAACTACAAAGTAATCGATTCTCCATCCAGAGTTTCTCTCTCTTGCTTTTCTCATATAACTCCACCAACTATATACTTCTTCTTTATCAGGATAAAAGTGTCTAAATGTATCTATAAAGTTAGCATTTAAGAGTTCTGTCATCTTTCCTCTTTCTGTATCTGTAAATCCAGCATTTTTCCTATTGCTTGATGGATTTTTAAGATCTATTTCATTATGTGCTACGTTTAAATCACCACATAATATTACAGGCTTATTTTTGTCTAATTCAATTAGATAATTTGTAAAATCATCTTGCCATCTAGCTCTATAATCTAATCTTTCAAGACCTCTTTTTGAATTAGGTGTATAAACATTTACAAAATAAAATTTATCAAATTCAAGAGTTATTACTCGTCCTTCTTTATCATGTTCTTCTATCCCAAGTCCTTTAGTAAAAGATATAGGTTTTTTCTTTGTAAATACTGCCGTTCCAGAATAACCTTTCTTTTCTGCATAGTTCCAATACTGATTATAACCTTCTAAATCCAAATCAATTTGTCCCTCTTGTAATTTTATCTCTTGAAGTGCAAATATATCTGCATCTACTTCATCAAAATATTCTAAAAATCCTTTTTTTACACAGGCCCTAAGACCATTTACATTCCAAGATATCATTTTCATATATATCACTCCAATTAAATATTAATGTCCATATAAATGATACCACTATTTAGAGTAAAAAAACAATTATATTAAATATTCCATTTTGTGATATATTGGTTTTGTTTGTGGTATAAATATATTAAATATTTCATTTTAATATATTTATACCACAATACGTGATAGGAATTATTGTAAAAAATAATAAATATAAATTACATGATAATAAAAGAATTGCAATAGTATGTCATAGAGATGAACAACATGAATTAGGAGCAGGTATGATAACATATTTTTTTATTTTAGTAGGTTATAATAATGATATAAAAATAAGAAAAAGTCATATAAAGATATAGATCCAGATATATACTTAGACAGTTTTAATGATATCTTAAACTTAAGAAAGGAAGATTCAAATGAAATTAGCTTTTAAAATTGCAGTAAGATTTTTAAAATCCAATAAAGGTCAAACTATTCTTATTGCACTTGGTATTGCAGTTGGAGTATCAGTTCAAATATTTATAGGTTCACTTATACAAGGTCTTCAAAAGGATTTAGTGGATAGTACAATTGGTAATTCATCACAAATAACAATAACTTCTGATTCAAATGACAATATAATAAGTAATTATGATGAAAAAGTGAAAACAATAAACAATACAGATGATAGAATAAAAAATATATCTGTAGCTGCAGATGGTCCAGCACTTACTCGTGGTGATAAAAAAGATTATTCTTTACTTATAAGAGGATTAAATATTGATAATGCAAATAATATATATGATATAAATAAAAGAATCTATAAAGGTAAAAAACCAAAAGGCAATGGTGAAGTCTTAATAGGTAAAGTTTTAAAAGAAGAATTGGATGTAAATTTAAATGAAAATATTGATGTTGTAACCAATTCAGGTAAAACAAAAGAAATGAAAATAGTAGGTTTTTTTGATTTAGGCGTAGCAACAATTAATGAATCTTGGATGATCACAACCCTTGAAACAGCTCAAAATTTATTTGAATTCAATGATAATATTACAAGTATAGAAATGCAAGTAGAAGAAGTATTTGAGGCAGATGTTATTGCTAATAAAATTAAAAGTAATCTAGATGAAAATATAAAAATTACAAACTGGAAAGCTCAAAATGAGGAATTATTAAGTGGTTTAAATGGTCAAAGTATATCTAGCATAATGATTCAAGTTTTTGTTATTATATCAGTAGTTTTAGGTATAGCATCAGTCCTCGCTATTACTGTTATACAAAAGTCTAAGCAACTTGGAATTCTTAAAGCAATGGGTATACAAGATAAAACTGCTAGCTTGATATTCTTGTTTGAAGGATTACTTCTTGGAATAATTGGTGCAATACTTGGAGTAGCACTTGGACTTTTTATAAGCTATATGTTTACTCAATTTGCAGTAAATCCAGATGGATCACCTGTAGTAGCATTATATATTGATCCTATATTTATTGTCATATCAACATTTATAGCAATAGCTGCATCTGTTATTGCAGCACTTATACCAGCAAGACGTTCTTCAAAATTAAGTCCAATAGAGGTGATTAGAAATGGGTGATAGTATTTTAAAATTAGAGAATATCGATAAAGTATATGGTGAAAAAATAAAAACAAAAGTACTACACGATATAAACTTAAAATTCCAACAAGGAACATTTAACTCAATAATAGGCACTTCAGGTAGTGGTAAAAGTACACTTCTAAATATAATAGGTACATTAGATAAGCCTACTAAAGGAAAGGTTATTATTGACGGTAAAAGAACTGATACCATGAAAAAAAATGAAATAGCTACTTTACGAAATAAAACTATGGGGTTTATTTTTCAATTCCATTATTTATTGCCTGAATTTACAGCTTTAGAAAATGTCCTCATGCCATATAGAATAGGAAATAACAAGGTAACAAAAGAAGTAAAAAGAAGAGCTGAAGAACTTATAGAATTTGTAGGATTAAGCCATGTAAAGAATAATTTAGCTACAGATATGTCTGGAGGTCAACAACAAAGAACTGCTGTTGCAAGAGCTCTTATCAATAAACCTAAGTTACTTTTAGCAGATGAACCAACTGGAAATCTTGATTCTGAATCAACTGAAAAAGTATATTCTTTACTAAGGAATATAAGTAAAGAAATGAATACTACATTTATAGTTATAACCCATGATAAAAAAATAGCTGAAAGAACAGATAGAATAATAGAATTAAAAGATGGAAAGATAAATATGGATGTAGACAAATAAAAGTTTGGCATTAATGATATGATACTTCCAAAGTAGACAATCTAATTAATTAAAATTTAGATTATCTACTGGGAGGTATTTTTTATGGCAAAAAAATCAAAGCATAATATTTATCCCTTGGTTCTTAGAAACTAGATTAATAAATCGTATAATGATATAGAAACAGTAAAGTGGGTTATCCAAAATGATATGAGTTATAAGGATACTGTTAGTAAATATTCACTTATAATTATGAAAAACTATTAAGAATTACTTAATAAAAATACAAAATTAAATACAAATCCTTTCATAAAAGATTATAATATATATAAGAACTTAATGACAAAGTAAAAGGGAGGAGGTTGTTTTTTGAAAATTATTCAAATTATACTTTCTATTATTGTAGTTATTTTAGGAGTAATCTCTATTGTTAACGGAAGTTCTATTAAAACTATCACAATGTCATTTATGCTTATAGTTTTAGGGATTCTTCAGGGCGTTGATGCAATATATTTTTACAAACAAGATAAGAAGATTATTGCTGGAATTATGTTATTAATAAGTTTATTTATTGTTATAATCACAATTGTCAATTTTTTTACAATGTAAAAATTTATATTATAAAAAAATATTAATAAAATAATAAACTTATTTGTCATTGGATCTTGTTTTAAGTTAATAGTTAATGTTTTGAAAAATAAGTAGCCATAAACTACTTACTTTTCCGCATTTATATATTCAAATCCCTATAAAAATTGTTAATTTAATCTTACCTAGTTTCTAAATACCTTTCTGTTGCCAAATTAGGTTGCGACAACATCAATATTAAAAGCTTGCATTATATTTCACAATATTCTATAATTTAACTATGAAATCTCTATTATAAATGAAATGAGGTGAAAATCATGAAAAAATTATTTGTTTAATTATGGTTAGTACATTTTTTTAAGTTCTTCTAGTTTAGTATTTCCTGAAACTAATTTAACATCTTTCCAAAATTAAATCTTATTAAAGGAGAATATTATGGACATTATAAAGAAATTTGTTGTTACATATGTAGAATTTTTTATTATAATTTTTCTTGCTGATTTATTAATTGATAAAACATTTAATATTGTAGGAAATTTAAAAGGTTCATTTATTATAACAGCCATATTTATGTTATTTGGATATGTCTTTAAAAAATTATCATATAAATAAAAATCCATGTGAAAGACTTTTATAATATTTACTCCAATGTCTAAATATATTTAATTATAAAATGTTTTTAATTTTAAACAATTAACTTCTAAGAAAAGCAGAACATTAACAATAATTTGAAGAGTTAACAGAAAAAATAAAAGAATATATTAGATTTTATAATGAAAGAAGGTTACAAAAAAACTAGGATGTATGGCTGCTTTAGAATATCGAAACCACACATCCCTTTGTGCATAAAATTTTAATTAAATTATCTGTCTACTTAACATAGGTCAGTTCATAATGCCAAACTTTTATTTGTCTTATCCTAAGGCAACATCTAGTGTCATCATTACAGCAAAACCAAGCATTGCTCCAATTGTTGCTACATCTGTATGTGATTCTTGTTGCGCTTCTGGTATAAGCTCCTCTACTACAACATAAATCATTGCTCCTGCTGCAAATGCTAAAGCATATGGAAGTATTGGTCTCATTACAAGTACTAAAGCAGCTCCAAGCACTCCTGCTATTGGCTCAACTATTCCAGATGCCTGACCATACATAAAACTCTTTCTCCTAGATAATCCTTCACGTCTTAAAGGTATTGAAACTGCTGCTCCTTCAGGAAAGTTCTGGATTCCTATACCTATTGCAAGAGCTATAGCACCTGCTAAAGACGCAGATGGTAAACCTGCTGCTGTTGCCCCAAAAGCAACTCCTACAGCTAATCCTTCTGGTATATTATGCAAAGTAACTGCAAATACTAACAATATACTTCTTTGTAAACTCGTCTTTATACCCTCGGCTTTTTGTCTAGGTTCACCTAAGTGTAAATGAGGAAGTAATTTATCAACTAATAATAAAAATACTCCTCCAGCTAAAAATCCTATTAAAGCTGGTACAAATGACCCATCTGACATTTCTATTGCTGGTGCGAGTAATGACCAAAAACTTGCAGCAATCATAACTCCCGCTGCAAAACCTAACATTCCATTTAATACATTTATATTAATCTTTTTAAAGAAAAATACAAGGGCAGCTCCAAGGGCAGTAAACCCCCATGTAAATAATGTTGCAAGTAACGCTTGAACTACTGGATTTAATTCTAAAAACCAATTCATATATTCATTCTCCTTCATTTATAATTGCAATTATTTTATTATATTATTCAGTTAATTAAATATATACCCATTGTCATATAATTGTAACCAAAAAGTTAGCTTCAGCTAATAATCAACCATTTGATATAATGTAAATATATGATAAGATTAATAGGACAAATTAGTTTATATTATATATTTTAAAGAAAGTGAACTAATACAAAATAAAGCAGTTGTACTTGGAGCAAATTATTACATAGGTCTTAGTATTATACGCTCACTAGGAATGGAGGGTATAAATGTAACTGCTATTGACTATTCTAAGAAAGATACTATGATTTTTATTCTAAATAAAAAATTAATAGCTCCTCATTATAAGGAAAAACCAATACTATTTCGTAGTGCTGATCCTTATGTAGAGTTTATAGAGCAGAAAAGCATAATATAGCTGTACCTGAAGCATATGCAATATGGGATATAAAAGATCCAAAACCAGTAATATCATTTATGGATTTAAAATTAAAACATGTTAAAAATAAGTTTTTATAATATAGGAGATGAATAACAAATGATTAAATTAAATGAACTTCTTAAATCAATAAACATAATTAATTCTTGGAATGAAAAAAATATGGATATAACAGGAATATCATATCATTCAAAAAAAGTTGAAAAGGGCAATATTTTTGTATGCATAAAAGGATATAAAACTGATGGTCATAAATATATAATGAATGCAATTAATAATGGAGCAAGTGCATTAATTGTAGAAGAATACCAAGATGGATGGAATATTCCACAATATAAAGTAGCAAATAGTAGAAAAGCACTCGCACATTTAAGTAGTTATTTTTATAATAACCCTTCACGAACTATGAAAATAATAGGAATAACAGCTACAAATGGGAAAACAACAACTTCATTTATGATAGATAAAATACTTGGTGATAATGGATATAATACAGGACTTATTGGAACAGTTATGAGTAAGTTTGGAGATGTAACAATACCTTCAATTTTAACAACTCCTGAATCATTAGATTTGCAAAATTATTTTTATCAAATGAAAAACAAGAAAGTTTCACATGTAACAATGGAAGTTTCATCATCTTCTTTGGAATTAAGTAGAGTTGAAAACGTAGACTTTGATATTGTTGCCTTTAATAATATAAGTAGAGAACATATTGATTTACATGGATCCTTTGAAGATTATTTTAATGTAAAATCAAGTCTTATTACAAATGCTAAAAAATCTGCTTGGTCTGTGCTTAATATTGATTCACCTATGCTTAAAGATTTAATAGATAAAACTAAAGCAAATATTTTAACATATGGTGTTGAAAATAAAGATGGTGATTTATCATGTGAAGAACTAGATCTATCTACAGGTAGAGCAAGTTTTTATGTATCTATAAATAATACTTTAAATCTAGGAAATATAAAATATGATAAAAGAAGATTTAAAATAAATTTATCAGTACCAGGATTCCACTCAGTATACAATTCAATGAGTGCTATTGCTATTGCTCTCTTATCTGGAGTTCCAATAAAAAATATTCAAAAAAGTTTAGAAAGCTTTGTTGGTGTTGAGAGACGTTTTCAATTTGTATTTGAAGATAACTTTAAAATTATAGATGACCATTTTGCAAATGTTGGAAATATAAATGTTACACTTGGCACTCTTCATAAAATGGTTTATAAAGATTTACATTTAGTATATGGAATAAGAGGAAATCGTGGACCAATAGTTAATAAAGAAAATGCTGAAACAATAGCAAACTGGGCAGACAAATTAGGCTTTAAGAAAATAATAGCAACAACAAGTGACTCTCATGTAACAGAAAAAGATAAAGTCACTAAAGAAGAATTAGATGTATTTATGGATATCATGAATAAGAATAATATAGAAGTAGAGTTATATAATGAATTACCTGATGCAATTAATAGTGGGCTTTCTCGTGCAAAAGATAGTGATGTAGTATTACTTGCAGGATGTCAAGGTATGGATTATGGTGCTCATATTGCACTTGAAATTATGCATGACTTAAGACCTGATATAAATAAAGCTTTATTATATGCACCTCTAAAAGATAGAGTGGCTGGTTCATCAGAGTTAGATATTATGGAATAAATAGAGAAAAACTTTGAAAAAGCCGGTGTGGATATAGTATGTATACCTTGCATTACTACCTATTATTTTATAGAAAAAATTCAAAGCAATTTAAAAATTTCAATCTTAAATTGCCTAAAACAAACTAATAGATATATCCAGCTACTAGATCCTATGCAAATATTAGCAGATTATATAACAAAAAGCTAATTCACTTTGGAATTAGCTTTTTGTTATTATTTTTATTTTAAATAATACTCCATTATATTTTTAACTCTTGGAACAACATGATGACTACCACCTTTATCTTCTACACCTTCTATTATCATAGAAACTACTAGTTCAGGATTATCAATGTCCATAGCTACAAACCATCCATCTTCTTTTCCAGTTTCATTTTGTGATGACTTTAATTCTGCTGTTCCTGTTTTACCTGCCAATTTTATGCCGTCAAGTTTAGCTTCATTTCCTGTACCATTTTTATCTTCAATTATATTAATTAAACTTTGTTTTAATATGTCTATATTTTTATCAGTTATAACATCTTTCTTCCATATTTCTGATTTAACACCTTCACCTTGTTCTAATATAGGCTTCATTATATCTCCTTCATTTACAACTGAACTATATATTAATGAAAGATGTAATGGACTTACAAGTACTTCTCCTTGACCATAACCTGTATTAGCTAATAGTATTTCATTTCCCATCTTATTTTCATTAGCAATCTGAGATTTTTCTATAGGATAATTCACTGGAATATCTTCATTAAATCCAAATTTTTTCGATTCTTCTATAAAGTTTTTTTCTCCAATTTCAAGTGCAGCCATAGCAAAATATATATTATCCGAATATACAAATGCATCATTTAAATTAACATTAGAAATTTTATCACTCACTCTAGTTACTTTATAATCTCCCCAAGAGTTATCTTTTTGCCACTGCTTTCCATTTATACTCAATTTTTCACTAGGATTTATTGAATTTTTATCTAAAGCAATATCTGCCGTTACAAGTTTAAATGTAGAACCTGGAGAATATGCATCATTAAATCTATTTTGAAATTCATTTACTTCTGTATCTTCCCATTCCTTAGATTGAGTGTTTGATATATAAGTTGTAAATAAATTTGAATCAAATGAAGGAGAACTTACCATTGATAAAACTTCACCAGTTATTGGATGTATGGCAACAGATGCCCCTACATTTCCATCCATTTCATTATATATTTTCTTTTGTAAATCCATATCTATAGATAACTTTAAATCTTTGCCATCTTCAGGCCTAGTTTTTGCTAAAACTACCTTATCTATTTCCTTTCCATCATTTATCTTAGATATATATATTTCTTTACCATCTTTAGAACGAAGACTTTCTTCATAAACTGACTCTAGTCCTAGTTTACCAACTATACTTGTACTGTTATATATACCTTCTTTATCCTTTTCTAATTCTTCAGCTGTTATAGAGCCAGTATAGCCAATTAAGGATCCAAAAGCTTCTCCTCCAGGATATATTCTTTCTTTAACTTCTTGATGTTTTACACCTTTGATATCAAGAAGTTGCGAAAGTTTTGTATCATCTACTGACAATTTTACTATAGGAATAAAATATTCTGGATTAGTATTTTTGTCTAATTTATCTTCTATTAATTCTTTGTCTATGTCGAGAATGTTTGACATATTAGATATATTAGATTCTTTATTTTCTTCAAATAATTTAGGATATATACCTATGTTATATCTTGTCCCATTTACAGCAAGCCCATTTCCAGATTTGTCGTATATTTCTCCTCTTTCTGAATATAATGTTTCAATTCTAACTTTATCCTCTTTATTCATATCTGGGAAAATTAAATTTTCATCCCATTTCACATGCCAATTATTTTCTCCATCTATATCCTCTTCTACCATTCTAATATTAAAATCTTCTAGTTTTATTTCACCTGCTATTGAATCCATCTTCAACGTAAATTTCAATGTATCATCTTTATCTTGTTCGTCATTTAATTCTATATGTATATCCTTAGCTCCAATACCATCATATATATTAGTATATCTTGTTATAAAGTCTTCTTTTGATATATATTTTTTTGAATCAGTTGATAAAATGTCATACATTTTTTCATAATCTTTAGATGCCCAGCTATCTTTATACGCATTAAATGCATCTTCTTTAGTCTGACTACTACATCCAGTAAATATTAATACAGTCATTAAAAATACGACTATAATTAAAATACTTATTTTATGTTTATTCAATTTATACACCCCTTATACAAAATAATATTAAAGGCAACCTATTTACTTCAATAGGTCGCCTTTTTAATTAGCTAATTGGTTCCATATACATCATAGATCTCTTTTCTGGTGTTAATACTTTTTGATGAGCAAGTAACCCGTTAAAAAATCTTATTAAATCATTTTGAATTATATTATTAGATAAATCTATCTTTTTATCTATCATTTCATTTGTAACAATTAAATTTGGATTTTCTATTACTTCATCACTTTCAAATGAATACAGTTTTGAAGATGATGCTGAATAAAAATGTTTTTTATTCAACCATGATCCATCAGGAAATACCACATTATTTTCTTTTACACTCATAATGTCATTACCTAATTGATAAGGATTAAATATCCCTAACATATTTGAAATTGTAGGTAGAGCATCTACCATTCCCATTGGTGTGTTGATAGTTTCATTAAATTGCTTATCTTTAGACCAAACAATAAATGGAGTTCTTTTTAATTGCTTTTTAAATCTTCCATTCATAGCTGTATATTCTGGATCTTCTTTTGTATAATATTCTCCTGTATCTTGATTATAATTAAATGTCTTTCTGTAATCATCAGTTGATATTTTAGCATGGTGGTCACCATATAAAACTACTACAGCATTATCTAATAATCCTTCTCTATCCATTCCTTCTATAAATGATTGTAAAGCTAAATCAGCATAATGATAAGATTTTAAGTAATTTCCTATATCTGTGCCTTCTAAATGTCCTACATTAAACCCTGGATATTTTTCTACATCATCAAAAGGATAATGATTGGAAAGAGTTATAAGAGTTGACATAATTGGCTTCTGTTGTTCTTGTTTAACCTGCTTTATTTTTTGAATTGATTGGTTAAAGAAAGATTTATCACTTAATCCTAATCCTAATCCTATTTCTTCATCAATTACATAATCATCTTTAGAAAAAAACTTGTCATAACCTAACGTTTTGTGCATCACATTTCTATTCCAAAAGTCTCCATTATTACCATGCATACTCATTGTGTAGTATCCTTTATCTTTCAATAATTTTTGCAAAGATACATAATTTCTATCAGCATGAGTCATAAAGACCGTTCCATTATTTATTGGCAAAAGTGAAGTATTAAATGTAAACTCTGAATCACTACTTGTTCCTACTGAATGCTGAGGATAGAAGTTATCAAAATATAGCCCTTCACTAGCCATTTTATTTAAAAACGGAGTTACAGAACCATCTTCAAATTCTAAATCCATAGCAAATCTTTCTGCACTTTCATAATGTATTACATACACATCTTTACCTTTAAATATATCTGTATATTCATTTTTATTTTGTTTATCTATATTGTTTTCAACTAAATCTTCTAATAATACAGTAGCTTCTTCTGTTTTAATTTCTGGTACACTACTTGAAGCGATATTCTTCACAAAATCTGCAGTTGTATAAGAATAAATACCTAATTGTTCAACTAAGTATGGTCTATTCCACTGTTTCATTATACGACTCTTATCTGTACCACTTAAAGTACTAAATACAAAGAATAAAATTGTAGTTCCTATAACAAGTGGAACAACAAACTCTAATCTACTTCTATTATTCTCTGCTTTTTCAAAGAAATTTCTTCTCTTTAACTTACGTATCACTACTACTAATACTATTGTAGGAATTGCAAATAATAATACTTTAAGATCTAATGTTTTTATTACACTATCTCCTACTTCTTTAACCTGAGTAAGTTGCTTTAATAATGAAAATGATAAAAATGAACTATAATGCTTATAATAAACATAATTCATTCCATTTAATAAACTAAAAAATACTGACAGTGCTACATATAAATAGTTCCTACGTTTATATGATAAAAATAATGCTATTATACTTGTAAAAATTATCATTGGTATAGTAGTTACAATAGGTTTCCAATAAGAAATTCCACCTACTGTCATCTTTCTTAATAACATATCATTTAGAATTGCTCCTATTATCAGTAGTATAAATATTATATTGTTTTTAAACCCACTTAGTAATTTGTTTTTGAGTTTCATATTATCCCCTCTTCATTCCATATCCTATTAATTTACATTATCTTTCTATTTTACTATAAAGATAGTTTATATCAAAGTGAGTAAAATATCAATTATCTATTCTTATTAATAGTATTAAAAAACTATAACAACAATTCTTATTTTTTTAGATATAATAAAATTATTTTATTTTATACAAATATAGCTTATTATAATTTATATGTTCAATCCCTTTAAACAAGCCAATTGAATTTTCAAAAATGTTTAGAATTAACTATACAATTAAAACTTTTTTTAGATTCATAACATATATTACATAATTATTTCAAAAAAATGGATTTATAGCTTGTTTTTTTTGTTATATTACATTTTCATTAAAGTTTATTCTTCTATTGCCTTATTATACTATTTTCCATAATCATAAATAAAAATTTTATGGGTGAATTAGATTTCCTTCAATATGTTTAAATAAACTATTCTTCAAGTTGAACATCTCTTTTCACTTTACTATTGTCACTTTGATATAGTTTTGGAAATATTGATTTATCTAACTTATAATTAAAGCCTACTACTATTGCAGCTATTATTCCTATAATTCCAAGAACAATAAATGCAGCTCTATAAGACATATTATCAATTAAATATCCCATAACTACCCTTCCCCCAGTTCCACCTATAAAATATCCAATATTTCTATAACTATTTATCCTACCTCTATGACTTGCTGGAACTCTTCTACTTATATAAGGTGCTGATCCTAACATATTTACTATTTCTCCTATTGTGAATGCAAACATCATTATGTAAAAGATAAAATAAATATCAGTATCTACTATGATCAAGTAACTAAGTGAATAGAGAGTTATTCCTATTATTATTTTAGGCAATTCATTCAATTTTCTTAGTAAATGAGTAACTATAGGGGTAAACGCTATAACTACGAATCCATTAAAACTAGAAATTAAACCAAAGTATCTTGCTCCTTTATCTAAAAATATATCTTCCATATAAAGAGGCAATACAAAAGACCATTGATCATATATAAATGATGAAAACATAAATATTATTAACTGTATAAGTATTGATTTTCTCTTTTTCAAAATATCAAGTGATGAAGTATTTACGTCAGCATCATTTTCATATTCATTTTCTTCTTCTTCAATATTTTGAATTTTTACATTTTTAATAAAAAATATTATAAGCATAGTAGATAAAAGAGTTGTTGCTCCATCAATTATAAATGCTAGACTTAAATAATTTTCAAATAACAATCCACCAATACTTGCTCCAAACATAAATCCCAAATTATGCCCTAAATATGATAGTGAATAAACTTTTTCTCTCTCTTTTGGTTTAGTTACATCTGCTATTAATGCTTCAAATGCTGGATATTCCATATTAGCAAATAACCCTGCTATTACAAAAAATACAAGCATTAATGTTCCAGGTTCTACAAGACCTGCTAACATAAAAAATATTACAGTTATTATATCAAATGTAATTATTAAATTTTTTCTGTTATATTTATCAGCAAGTTTTCCTCCTATTATTGTAGCAGGCAAAAATAATCCTCCAATAGCAATAGATAGCCAAGCTATTGTAGATGCTGAATATCCAATCTTTCGACTAAGTATCAAAGTTAAAAGTGGCCAAATAAATCCTCCCATATTTGTTATTATTCTAGCAAAGAATATAACATATGCAGATTTAGAAAGCCCCTTATATTGAGAAAATATACTTATCATTATTGTTCATCTCCTTAATTTCAAATAAAAATAACACCAATTATATTATAATATAATTAGTGTTATTTTTCTCCTTTATTTTAGATTAAACCTTCTTTTTCTAGGAAATCTCTTGCTACTTTTTCTATATCTTCTTTTTCAACATCCACAAGATAATTCATATTCTGCATTTCTTCATCTGATATAGTATCACCTAGCTTTTCTAATACTCCTTTTAACTCTGGGTATTTTTTAAGGCTTTCATTATGCATTATAGGGGCTGCATAATATGGTGGGAAAAATGACTTATCATCTTCTAAAACTTTTAAATTTAACTCTATTATCTTCCCATCAGTTGAAAAGGCATCAATAGTATCTACTTCCCCACTAT
This sequence comes from Senegalia massiliensis, assembly GCF_009911265.1. Taxonomy (NCBI): domain Bacteria; kingdom Bacillati; phylum Bacillota; class Clostridia; order Eubacteriales; family Clostridiaceae; genus Senegalia; species Senegalia massiliensis. Next base: position 168,234 of record NZ_QXXA01000006.1, read on the forward strand.
CTATAGCATTATATCTTAATCCTGGATCAAGACCATTTGTTTCTCCGAATTCAAAACCATAAGCTTCCTTAACTCCTGGATAACCATCACTTCTCTCCAAAAACTCTACAGTAGCACCTAAAGTTAATTCCCCTGCTACACTTGCTAAATCACTGAAAGTTTCTAAATTATTTGCTTCAGCTAAATCTTTTTCTACTGCAAATGTATAAGTGTTATTAAACCCTAAAGGTTCTAACCATGTAATATTATATTGATTTTGATATTCTTCTTTTACTATATTATATACTTTATCTGGATCAGTTACTTTATCTTCTCTTTTAAGTATAGCTTCAAATGCTGTACCCGTATATTCTACATAAGTGTCTATTTCATTACTTTTAAGTGCTTCAAATGCTGGTAGTGTTCCACCTAACTCTTTTATTTCAGTTTCATAATCTGTGTTTTCTTCGATTAATATTGAAAGTATCTGTCCTTCTATTCTAGCTTCTGTATAATTTTTAGTTCCTACAATGACAGTTTCATCTTCATTGAAATACTGATATCCTACAACACTCACTATAATTAATACAACTGCTAAAGCCAAAGCCCCTATTCTTTTTCTTGTTTTTTTATCAGTAATAATGTGTCCAAAGACAGAAACTGAAGCTTTCTTTTCTATCAAACCAAGTAAATAATCTATCCCAAGAGCTAATGCTGTCGTAGGTATTGCTCCTGCAAGGATTATAGAATTATCACTCATAGATATTCCTCTAAATATAAAATCTCCAAGGCCTCCTGCACCAATAAGAGCTGCTATTGTTGTAGTACCAATGTTTATTACAGTAGCAACTCTTATACCACCCATTATAACCGGAAATGATAGTGGCAAGCTTACCATAAACAATATTTGTATAGGTGTCATTCCTACACCTTTTGCTGATTCTTTTATAGATTCATCTACACTCTTTATACCTATAAACGTATTTTTAATAATAGGTAAAAGCGCATATAAAAATAATACTATAACTGCTGGTCTATAACCTATACCACCTATTAATGGAATTGGAATGATAAATCCAAACATAGCCAAGCTTGGTATAGTTTGAAATATATTTGCTACAGTAAGTATTCCATCTCCAAGCTTTTTACTTCTTGAAACTATTATTCCGAGTGGTACCCCTATAAGTACTGCTAATAATACTGCAGTAAGTGTTATTTGCATATGTTCAATAGTTTTCGCTATAATCTCACCAAAATTTTCAATCATATAATTAAAAACCATAAAATTCTCCTTTCTTAATCAACTTGTAATAAATCTGATATAACATTTAATGCACTACTTTTCGTTACTGCTCCTTTTACTTTATTTTGAGAGTTTATAACAGGAACAAAGTTAATATTTTGTTCATTTATTATATTTATAACATCTGCCATGCTCATATCTTCATGCACTGGTTTTATATCTGTTCTTTTCAGTTCAGTCATAGTCATATTTTTATCATTACTTCTTGTATCCTTAGCAGTTATATAACCTTGATAATTTTCATCTTTATCTACAATTATAAGAAAGTTAACTTCTCTTTCTCTCATTCTTTCAACTGCTTCAGCAAGTCTTCTTCTAAGATAAATCTTGGGATATTTTTTAACCATTATATCACTAGCACTAATCAGTTCTGGACTCCTCCATAACCTATCTTTTCCAACAAAGTTTTCTATAAATTCATTTTTAGGATTAGATAATATTTCTTCTGGAGTATCAAATTGTACAATATTTCCTTTATCCATAACAGCTATTCTATCTGCCATTTTTATAGCTTCATCCATATCATGAGAAACCATAACAATTGTTTTCGATAACTCTGATTGCAATCTTATAAGTTCATCTTGTAATTGTTCACGGGTTATAGGATCAAGTGCAGAAAAAGGTTCATCCATTAATAAAATATCAGGATTTGCAGCTAATGCCCTTGCTATACCTACCCTTTGTTGTTGACCTCCACTTAATTCTGAAGGATACCTTTTAGCATATTCATCTGCTGGAAGTCCTACTAAATCTAATAATTCGCGTGCCCTTTCTTCTCGTTCTTCTTGAGTCCACTCCTTTAGTAGTGGTACAAGCTCAATGTTTTCACTTACAGTCATATGTGGAAAAAGACCAACCATTTGAATAACATATCCTATATTTCTTCTAAGTTCTATAGCGTTTATATCTAATATGTTATCACCATTTATTAATATTTCTCCTCCTGATGGCTCAATGAGTCTATTTATCATCTTCATTGTAGTAGTCTTTCCACAGCCACTCTCTCCAATAAGTACAACTAACTCTCCTTTTTTGATTTGAAAGCTTAAATCATCAATAACAGCTTCAGTTGCATCATCAAATATTTTTTTTACGTTCTTAAATTGAATCATTTAATTTCTCCTTTCCTTTTATATTAAAAATAATTTCAACAATATTTTTTATAATATAATTATTAACATTTAAAATTAAAGCTAGAAGTTTATACACATATCTAGCTTGTCCTTATCAGTTATGATATTATAATTTATATTTAAAAATCTTTGGTAAAGTAAGATATAGCCTAAAGTAATATAAGAGAATTAATCTATAAGAGGATTAAAAAACCTAATAAGTAAATTACTATATTTTATTATATTACATTTTCAGAATATTTTCCAGTAAAATTCCGAATTATAATATATTTTTTTTGTTAAATGTTATTTAAATTACTTTGTTTTAATATTAAATGTATCTGTATAGTTCATTATTTTATATATTAAAAATAAAATGGACCTTTATTGGTCCATTTTATTTGAATTTTTAGTCATTTCATTTATAGTATTCATTTCTTTATTTGTTAAATACCTCCATTTACCTATAGGTAAATTTTCTAAAGTTACATTCATTATTCTTATTCTTTTAAGTTTTACTACATTATACTCTAAATATGAACACATTCGTCTAATTTGTCTATTAAGTCCTTGTGTTAATATTATCTTAAATTTATATTTACTAATTTTTTCAACAAAACATTTCTTTGTTACTGTATCTAATATAGGTACTCCATTTGACATATCTTTTATAAATTTATTTGTTATAGGTTTATCTACTGTTACTATATATTCTTTTTCATGGTTATTTCCTGCCCTAAGAATTTTATTTACAATGTCCCCGTCATTTGTTAAGAATATTAGCCCTTCAGAATCTTTATCAAGTCTACCTATAGGAAATATCCTTTCAGGATAATTTACAAAATCTACTATATTGCCTTTAACATGTGATTCTGTTGTACATGTTATACCTCTAGGCTTATTTAATGCTATATATATAAGTTCTGGTTTGGCATTCATTAATTTACCATCTACTTCTATATAATCATTAAAATCAACTTTATCCCCTAATTCTGCTTTTTTACCATTTATTTTAACTCTTCCTTGCTCTATCATTGAATCAGCTTCTCTTCTAGAACAAAGTCCTGTCTCTCTTATAAATTTATTAATTCTTTTCTTTGAATTATTTTGTTCCATTAAATATTATTACTCCTTAGAATTTAATTATTTTTGATTTTGTAACATCTATTTCTATCTTTCTTAACTCTTCACTTTCACCTGTAATTGCATGAACACTAGGAATATACTCCCTCCAATATTTATATTCGTTAATAAAATTATACCCTTATGTGCTAATTATAACACAAAATTTAATTATCACTATCTCATTTTACCTATGTTATAATTGTATTGATAGTAAAATATAAATTTAAAAGGTGAAGATATGGAAAAAAAGAGTAATCTTAATTTTGTAATAATACTACTTATATCCTTGATTGGAACAGGAGTTATTGGATATAAAATATTACTTGAACTTAATTTTATAGATGCATTATATATGACTGTTATAACAATATCTACTGTTGGTTATGCAGAAGTTGGAGAAATGGATACAGAAGCAAAACTCTTTTCTATAATCTTAATATTTATAAGCTTAGGTACAGTAGGTTATTTATTTAGTAGTATAGTGTCTTCTTTTTTAGAGGGAGATTTAAGAAAGGCTTGGAGGAGGAGAAAAATGGAGCAGTACATAACAAAATTAAATAATCACTATATAATATGTGGCGCAGGAGAAACAGGTTATAATGCTATCAAACAGTTTAAAAGAAGTAATGAACCATTTGTGGTTATAGATAAAGATAAAAATAAAATTAATGAATTAATAGAAAATGATATATTTGGAATATGTGGAGATGCAACAGCAGAAGATACACTTAAAAAAGCTAAAATTAAAAATGCCAAGGGACTTATATCTTCTCTATCAACTGATGCAGAAAATGTTTATACAGTTTTAACTGCAAGACAAATGAATAAAGATTTATATATAGTATCTCGTGCTATAAATAAACATGCAGATGAAAAATTAAAAAAAGCTGGAGCAAATAACACTATTTCTCCAAATGAAATAGGTGGAACCAGAATGGCTGCATTAATGCTTAGACCTACAGTTATTTCTTTCTTAGATATAATGACAAGAGCCGGCGATGTAATACTTGATCTTGAAGATGTAGTTATATCAGAAAATTCCTCACTTATAGATAAGGCACTTCAAGAAGCTAAAATCCCCGAAAAAACTGGATTAATTGTACTTGCTATAAAAAAGAAAGATTCAGAAAAATTATCATTTAATCCAAGTTCAGATGAGATTTTAAAAGAAGGCGATACAATGATAGTATTAGGTAGAGAAGAGCAAGTAAATGACTTAAGAGAAATAGCAAATGATAGAGGAAAAAGACATTTAAGTATATAGAAAAGGAGACTATAATGCAGATTTTAAAAAATCATTGGAAATGTTTATTAGAAGATGAATTTAAAAAAGATTATTATTTAAACTTAAGAAAATTTTTAATAAATGAATATAAAACTAAAGTTATTTATCCAGATATGTATGATATATTTAACGCTTTGCATTTTACTGACTATAAAGATGTAAAAGTAGTCATTTTAGGACAAGACCCATATCATGGCCCAAATCAGGCTCATGGTTTAAGCTTTTCTGTAAAACCTGAAGTTGGAATTCCTCCTTCTTTAGTAAATATTTATAAAGAATTAAATAATGATTTAAATTGTTATATACCTAATAATGGATATTTAAAAAAATGGTCAATGCAAGGGGTAATGCTACTTAATACTGTATTAACAGTTAGAGCACACAACCCAAACTCTCATAGAAATATGGGATGGGAATATTTTACGGATAAAATAATTAGTTTACTAGATAAGAGAAAAGATCCTATTGTTTTTATATTATGGGGTAAAAATGCCCAATCTAAACAAGATTTAATAAATAATCCAATTCATCATATTATAAAAGCACCTCATCCAAGTCCATTAGCTGCTTATAGAGGTTTTTTTGGAAGTAGACCTTTTTCTAAAACTAATAAATTTTTAAAATCTATAGGAAAAAACCCTATAGATTGGCAAATTGAAAATATATAGAGGATAGTGGTATCCTCTATATATTTTTTATGTCTTTGATTTTTACAATTGGTAAAAACATTCAACACTAAATACTTCTTGTCCTGAATATATTGCCGTTTTTGTAGAAGGTATATTTTCACAATCAATATTGCACCATAATACTTCTACAAATTTAGGTAAGATGTTTATAAAATGGCTAAGTAATAATTCAGAATATTTATTTCCTCTATAATCTTTAGCTATCATAATTTCATTAATATATATACCTTTTAACCCAAAAACATCATTTTTTTCCGCTGCAATTATCCCAACTTTTTTATTATTCACAACACCATAATATAATAGATTTTCTTTACGACATTTTTCCATTAATTCAATATCATTTATAGGTATTCTTTCTTTCATATCAGGATTCATAATATGAAAATTGTTGTACTCATTTTCATACCATTTATAATATTCACTACTCTTAACTTGTTCAAGTTTAAATTTACTTTTAGCCGTTGTAGAATTTTTTGAATTTAATTTTATTACATTACCAATAAAAGATTGTTGAACAGTAAAAAACTTTTCATCTAATTCATATTTTGATAATAAAATAGGATTGATCCAAAAATTAATGTGTAGTGGTTTAAAAACCTTGAAATATGGATATACATTTTTAACTATATCTTTAATATCAGCTTGTTTTATCATAAAATTAGGCCATATATAAATAAAGGGTTTATTAGCATTTCCCCCCATATGTCGAATTCCTGCTAAAACAAATTTATCTGTTTTTCCAATCTTAATTAATTTTTGTTCGTAATCAGAAATCTTTGTTTTGGAAATATTAAAATGTTTAAATCTTGCCTTCATAATATCTCTTTTATTTAATTCTAATAATTCATCTAACTCTGATAAAATGTACTTATTTACTTCTTCCTCATTTATTAATTTACCTAAAATTTCTAAATCATAGATGAATTCAGATGCAACTTGTACAAATTTCATTTTCATTTTATTATCTAAAATAACTTCCACTCCTCTTTTTATGAATTACTATTTTCATTAATATTCCTCCCAATATATTTACCCCGATTTCACTTGAAATATTTTTCAATTTCTTTAGCAAAGTCATCTCTAATTCGTTCTAATAATTCATGAAGATAATTTTACCCTTTGAGATTGTATTAATAAGATAGTTTCTCCTGAAAATAATACACCTATATTCAATTCTTGTTTATTTTTATTTAATTTTCTTATCATAATAATATCCTCTAAATTTACTTTTTGTCATTTAAGCTATGAAGATATAATCATTAACTAGATAGCTAAGAAATTATTTTATATATTTAAAAACTATGGAGTTAATCCACAGTTTAAATTAAGAAACTACATGATAGAAAAATTAGCATATGTCTAAATTCTTATAAGTAAAATTATATTCTTTATTAAATCCATATATTAGTATTTGTTGAGTAGATACAGTATCTTCACAGTTACCTAGAATTAATAATATCACAAATAAAGATGCTAAAGGCACCTATTTTATGCTAAATCTACTTATACTAAGTTTAATACTAGCTTAATCCTATGTCAATCATCTATCTCTTTTTTCTTATATGGATCTTTTGATGTAATTTACTAATGACTTGAATCTTTAGACTGTTTTTTCACACAAATAATTTTTTTTAACTAAATATATGCCTATAATAAATGTCATACATTCCGCTAATGGAACTGTAACCCATACTCCATTTATTCCTATAATCATAGGAAGTATATTTATACCCAAAATTATAAATACTATACCTCTACTTGCTGATATTATAATAGATGCCGTAGCACTTCCTATTGCAGTAAAATATCCTGAGTTTATTATATTAAAACCACACAATAAAAAAGCAAATGCATATATCTTTGATCCTCTTACTGCTAAATCTAAAACATCTTCATTTCCACTTGCAAATAATGATACTAATTGTTTTCCGAATCCAAATAATATAAAAAACAACACTGTCCCAACAACTAAATTTACCTTTGATGCTAACTTTAAGGTATCATTTAGTCTATCATGTTTTTTGTAACCATAGTTATAACTTAGTATAGGTGCTATTCCATCTGATATCCCAAACATTATATGAATTCCAAATTGAGATATATAATTTATTGTTGTAAATGCTGCAACACCAGATTCTCCAGCGATTTTCATGAATGAAACATTAAACATATATGCAGTTGTAGCCGTTGCAATTGCAATTACTCCTTCTGATGAACCATTGTATGATATAGGTATTATTACTGATTTATCAAATTGACCTCTAAATATATTTACTATATTCTTTTTCCTTAACATAGGACGTACTACTACAAAAAATGATGATACGTATGCTATTCCTGTTGCAAATGCCGCTCCCCTTATTCCCAAACTTAATTGTTTTATAAATATAAAATCTAAACTCACATTGACAACTACACTTAAAATCATACCCCTTAAATATAATTCTGGTTTTCCTACTACCCTGTTGATAAATCCAAACAAAAACATTAAACACATTAGTGGTGCAAATATAGATATTGTTCCTATATAAATTGATACACCTTCTAACAATACTTTATTTGCACCTAATAATACTGAAATTTCTTCACTAAATAACCTGCCAACTAATAGTATACCTAAAGATATAATAGTAATAAATACAAATGCTGTTTTAAATATATTTTGTGCCTCTTCTCTTTTACCTTCTCCTAGACTTCTTCCTATAGAGCTTAGAGAACCCACACTTATAATCATACTAAAGCCTATTATAACTTCCATAAATGGTTGAACTATATTTATACTAGCAAGTGCATTTTCACCAATAAAGTTTCCCAAAAATATTCCATCTATTATAACTTGTGCACCTGCTATTACCATAGAAATAATTGCTGGGATTGAAAATTTAATAAATAATTTAGATATCTTTTCTGTTCCTAATATATTTTCACTCATTTACTCTACCTCCAAAACAATATAACAAAACACGAAATAACTATATGGTTAATATGTTTTATTCTTATGGAGTAGATTATAAACCTTTGTGTAACACAAAGGTCAATATTCTTTTATAGGTATTTGTATTTCAAATAATTCTTCTTCACTTTGATCTGTAACACTAATGTCAATTTGAACTATTTGAAGGATATCACCACATACTCTATATCCCTTTTTCTCAATATATTCAGTCATTTTCTTAAAATAAATTTCCTTATCCCACATACTTCCTTTATAATACATAGAGGCGTAAGTCCCTTTAGGAATCTTTCTTATATGCTTTTCATCAATATTCTCTCGATCTTTGATAAAAAGAAATACAACAAATGATTCTATACACTTATTCAACGCTATGTCCGTTTGTTTTATAATTGTTCCAAATCGATTACTTGCAATTATAGGTGCTATTTCTTTTAATGTATTCTCTAATTCAAGGAATGCATAACTTAAATCAAATTCATCTTTTATAGATTTATCAGAAGTAATTATTTCTCTTTCTTTGATTTCTTTAATAACTATTTCTTCAAAATTTGATACCTGAGAAATATCTTCTAAGTGTTTTATTTTTTCATTAATACTTTTTTCTAACTGTTGTAATTCCTTTATTCTTTTTATAAGCTCATTATGTTTATCTCTTAGTATATTAACAGATTGATCTATATTTCTATTATTAAAGTACTTCTTAATTTCATCAATACTCATCTCTAGTTGGCGAAGTTCTTTAATGGTTCCTAATTGTTCATACTGTAAAATAGAATAGTATCTATATCCAGTTTTATGGTCTACTTTAATAGGCTTAAGTAGTCCTATTCTATCATAGTATCTTAATGTTTCAGTTGTAATATTTCTTAAGCTTGCAAATTCACCAATTGATATTTTATCTTTCACTTTTTCTTCTTATCCCCTAACTATATATTCTTTTAATATTTTTTTTAGTAGATTATTATAGCAGATTAAGTATCTTTAAATATTTTATTTAATGCTTATGATGAAAACTTTACACCACTCTTAAGGTCATTGGCTTTTATATACATTCTAAATAATTCTATAATTTCACCTTGAATAGAAACCTTTTTAACTGTATTAATTTTTACCTCTCATTCATATTAATCATGTTATTTATTATATGAATTTATTTGTAATTTAGATTAATTTTTATTTATTGCTATTTTCTTTATATTTATCAAATATAAAGAAAATAGCAAAGTACATATCTCCGCTAAAATAATAGAAGTCCAAATGCCTATATCTTCTATAATTAGAGGAAGAATTATTACAAAAACTACTGTAAACACTAGCCCTCTACTTGCAGATATAATATTTGCTATTTTAGGCTTTTCTGTTGATTGATAATAATTTATATTAACTATATTTATTGAGGCAATAATAAATGAAAAGGCATAAATAACCATAGCATCAAAAGTTAATTTTATAAGTGTTTTATCACTATTAAAAATACTAATTATTTTTTCTCCTAAAACTAATATTATTAAATATATTATTAATGAAGCAGTAAAGTTAGTTTTTACTCCCATTTTGAATACTTTGTTTACTTTTTTATAATTTTCTTTTCCATAATTATAGCTTAATAATGGTTGTATGCCTTGAGAAATACCAATAAATAATGCTATAAGCACCACACTTATATATCCAATTATACTAAAGCTTGCAATACCAACCTCTCCAATTCTTCTCATTATAACTTGGTTAAAAACGAATACACTAACTGCTGGTGATACCTGAACTATAAACTCTGGTGTTCCTGCCTTAAGAATTCTAATGAGTTCAGATTTTTTAAGCTGAGGTATATATAGTTTAAGTTTTCCCTGATTTCTAAAAAAATGACTTAGTAGTAAGAATACACTAGATAATTGCCCTAATCCTGAGGCTATTGCCGCCCCAACTATTCCATAATTAAAAATAAATATAAACATATAATCTAAAACTATATTAGTTATTGCACCTACAATTAAAGCAATCATAGCTAGTTTTGGATTTCCATCATTTCTAACAAATGCACTTAGAGCTAAACTACCTGAAAACCCAAGACCGAACATCAAATAATAACGAAGATATTCAGCTGTACCTTTTGCTAACTCATTACTAGCACCTAACATTTTAGCTAACCCCTCAGGAAAAAATACTCCAACTACTGATAATATACCTGTTATAACTACTATTAAAAATAAGCTTTCTAAAAATATATTATTACCTTCATCATACTTATTCTGACCAAATTTTATAGATGTTACTGCTGCACCACCCATAGTTATCATCATTGTAATAGCTATCATAAGTGTTGTAACAGGTAAAGCTATATTTATTGAAGCTAAAGCACTTGCTCCTACTCCTCTACCTACAAATATTCCATCAACAACTATATAAAGTGCAGAAACCATCATACCTATTACAGATGGTACAGCATATTTTATAAACTCTTTCCATAGTGACTTCATAGTTCATCCCTCCTAAAAGAGATTATAAAGTCTATACCATATATAGAGTCAATAGTTTAAATTAAAATTTGCAATTCATATAACAAATCAGAATTTTCACCTTGTTCTATTGTATTAAACAATTGCGTTTCGACTCCAATACCTAAAGGATGAATATTATTTTCTTTAATGTACTTTAGTAATTTATCCATTGCCATTTCTCTTTCACTATCAAAATAGGCAATACATATAAAATTTCCACCTAAAATTTCTTTAATATCAATTTCTTTGTTATTATTCTCAACACAAAGAGTTGAATAAACACTTTCATAAGATATCTTTCCTTCATTTAAAAACAAATCTAAACAAATAAAATATCCTGATTCTCCTTCAAACATAATCTCATTCTCTTCTATAATTTTATCCATACTTCTTAGTTTTATTTGAAAATCGCTCTCTTCATCTTTTTTATTTAATGCAATCTCTATAATAAATCTTTTTTCAATTTGTCTAAAATATATTTCATTAGTTTCTTTATATTCTGTACCATATTTAATTTTATCTTCTATATGTCCTATAGCCGTACTTATATTTTTTAGTCTAATTACCTCTTTATCTACTATTTTTTGTTGACTTTTTATAAAAGATAGTAATTTAATAACATCTTTACTATCTAATATTTTCTTAAGTTCCTTAAGAGGTGCTCCTATCTGTTTTGAATATTTAATTAGATCTAAATACATAAACTGATTTATTGTATAGTATCTATAGTTAGTATGTGGATCAACATAGGCTGGTTTTAAAAGTCCCATTTTGTCATAAAGCCTTAATGCTTGAATAGATACATTATTAATCTTAGCTGTTTCTCCTATAGAAAAATATTTTTCCATAAATTCCTCCCTAATATAATTACTATATATAAAATATAAATCAATTTTCTATTCTATATACTTTTCTTAAATTATATATATTTCTAGTGTAAATAACTATATTACCTATTTTGTATTGCCCTACTTATAATCTTATTGTAAATTTCAATTAAATAAGGTTCATTAGAATATTTATCCAGGTTATTAGTTTTAACCCATCCTACAGCACTAGTTTCATATTCATTCAAAATTAACTCTTCATTTTCATCTGCTATTAATATATAAGATATATTTAGGTGTAAATGGGAAGAAACATACTTTCCCCTTTTAACATGACCATATACTGGTATAATATCAATAGATATAATCTCCTTGGTTAATGGCCAGACTTTAGAAATCCCTGTTTCTTCTTTTGCTTCTTTGAGTGCCACTTCTAGCATATAGTTATTTCCATCTGCATGACCTCCAGTCCAAGTCCAAGTATTATAAATATTATGATGAATCATAAGTACCTTGTCTAAAGATTTATTTAAGATTAATCCAGAGCTAGTCATATGAGCTATCTCATTTTCTCTAGTTAGTATATCGTCATAAAATTTATCTATATACTCTAAAATAACTTTTTTATCATTAACTTCTTGTTCGTTAATTGGTTTATAATTCTTTATTTCTTCTCTAAAGTTAATAAGTCTACACTTCCTTTATATTTTATAATTAAATATTTAGAATTGTGGTTATTTATTTCTAATTTTATTTTATCTTATTTTGCAAAGATTTTACTACTTATGGCATGTTGACTGTCAATTAACTTGTATTATTATAGTTATTGTTTACAATAAAAAGATTTTATTATTTCTGCTAATTCTTTTGGTGAATCAGTATTTACCTCGTGTCCAGCATTTTTTACAAATTGAATTTCTGATTTTATGATATTTTCAGCTATATTCTTTGTAGCTTTTTTATTTGCTTTATCTTTTTCTCCACATATAACTAGCACAGGACATGAAATATTTTTTAGGTTTTGACTAAAGTTTAAATCCATCATAGAATTTGTTAATTCAATAAATTCTTTCTTTCTAAGTCCTACCCCTTTAAAAGATTTCTCAGGTATGAATCGAAAAATAATATTTTGAAGTTTAAGTAATACTTTTGGCATTTCATATTGTGTCCCTATCAATATCAAAGAATTAACCTTTGAAGGATTATCTATGGCATAATTTAATGCAAGAACTCCACCTAATGAAAGTCCACATAGATTTAACGGTTCCGAAAAATTATCACAATACTGTGAAAAGGACTGATATAGATTTGAATATGTTATATCTCCTATTCTTAGAAATAAAGATAAATCTGGACAGATAATATTCTCTTGTACTCCCATATAAGAAATTGTTTTATTCCAACTTGATGAATCTTGTCCAAGTCCATGAATTAATATATACTTCATTATATACTTCCTTTCTGACAAGCTTTAATTCGTTGCCATAGTTTATTAATAATTACATATTTCTTTCTTAATTATTAAATATAATCTTTTTTATGTATATTTGTCTTATTACCCATAAAGGATTCTATAGTATAAATACAATCTTCAGATATACTATATTGTATCATTTATATAAAACTAATGTCTGAAAATTCCCCTTCTTTTTCACGTAAATTTTCAACAATAAAATTCGATTTGGATTTCATCTTTATCAACCAGATATCCTAGAGTTGAACATAATCTTTCATGCCAGATACATATAAAAAAAGCCAGGGAAAATTCCCTGACTTATTTCTAAGCAAAAAACATTAATAATAGTCCTGCTGCTACTGCTGAACCAATAACTCCTGCCACATTTGGTCCCATTGCATGCATAAGTAAGAAGTTTGAAGGATTTTCTTCTTGTCCAACCTTTTGAGCTACCCTTGATGCCATTGGTACTGCTGATACACCTGCTGCTCCTATGATTGGGTTTATCTTTCCACCGCTTAATTTATACATCAATCTTCCAAATAATACTCCTGTTGCAGTTCCTACGGAGAATGCTAAAAGTCCTAAAGCTATTATGCTTAATGTTTCAGCTGTTAAAAATAACTCAGCTTCTGCCTTTGCTCCAACTGTTATGCCTAATAAAATTGTAACTATATACATTAATGAATTTTGAGTTGTTTCTGTAAGCTTTGGTACTACTCCTGATTCCTTGATCAAATTACCAAGCATCAACATTCCTATCAAAGCTGCTGCTGATGGTAATAACAATATTGTAAATATAGCCACTATTATTGGAAATATTATCTTTTCCTTTTTAGATACTGGTCTTAACTGTTCCATCTTAACCTGTCTCTGTTCCTTAGTAGTTAAAGCCCTCATTATTGGTGGCTGTATAATTGGTACTAAAGCCATGTATGAATAAGCTGCTATGGCTATAGGACCTAATAGATCAGGAGCTAATCGGGATGTTAAGAATAATGCCGTAGGCCCATCTGCTCCCCCTATTATTGCCACTGATGCTGCCTCTGGTCCTGAAAAACTTACAAAGGGTAAAATTTTATCTAAAAATATTGCCCCAATAAATGTGAAGAATATACCAAATTGAGCTGCCGCTCCCAACAATATACTCTTAGGATTAGCAATCAGAGGACCAAAATCCGTTCCTGCTCCTACACATAGGAAAATTAATGGAGGATAAATTCCTAAATCAGTTCCCTGATATAGATAGTACAATAGACCTCCCTCTTCCATTAGTCCCCCTAAAGGCATATTAACTAATAACATACCAAAGGCAATAGGTATTAATAAGTATGGTTCATATCCTTTTTTTATAGCTAGATATAAAAATGTCAAAGCTATTCCTATCATAATTACTTCTTTATAAGTAATAGCTGCAAAGCCGGTACTTTGCCAAAATTCCTGTAATATATCCATTTAAATTTACCTTCCTTTCTTCCTTAGTAAAATTATTCTAAAGATATCAATGGATCTCCTGAGCTAACTGATGCTCCCTTAGAAGTATTGATTGCTGCAACTTTTCCGGCTCTTGGTGCCATTATCTCATTTTCCATTTTCATAGCTTCAAGTATTAATAATACATCCCCTTCAGCTACTGTATCTCCTTCATTTACCTTTACATCTACTACAGTTCCTGGCATTGGTGCGTTTACAGTTTCTGCTCCTACTGGTGCTGGCTTAGGTGCTGGAGCTGCTTTCTTTGGTTGTGGCTTTGGTTGAGCCTTTGGTGCCGGTGCTGGTGATGGTTTTGACTCTCTAGATGTCCTTACTTCAGATCCAACTCCTACTTCCTCTACTTCTACCTCATATGTGTTTTCATTAACAGTTATATTATATTTTTTCATACCTAATATCCTCCTTAATGTCCCTTTAGATTATTATATATTCCCTCTTGTCTTCCTGCCATAGCCCATACAGGAGATGCTTGAGATACCCTTTTAATATTTCTTATATATATATTTTCCACAGACTGTCCTGTAGCTGCTGATATAGCAGCAGCAATAACTGATACTAACTCTTCGTCATTATCTACAATCTCTTCAGTATTCTCCACTACAGTATTTTCATTAACTGGTAGTACTCCCTTTTTTACAGGCTCTTTTTTCTCTTCCTTATAAAAAGCTGATTTAAATCCAGTTAATATTAAAGATATAACTACTAGTGTAGCAAATACTATTGCCATACTAAATACTGTTACGATTAAACCTTCTGAAAGAGATATTCCATCTTGTAAATTCATCTAATTCACCTCTCTAACTATTAAAATTATAATGGAAGATTACCATGTTTCTTAGCAGGTCTATCTTCTCTCTTACTTGATAACATATCAAATGCACTAATAATTCTTGGTCTAGTTAATTGAGGTTCTATTACATCATCAACATATCCTCTTGATGCAGCTATATAAGGATTTGCTATTGTATCTCTATATTCTTTTATCTTCTTACCTCTCATTTGAACTGCATCATCAGCATTTTTAATCTCTTTTCTAAAGATTATATTAGCAGCACCTTCCGGTCCCATTACTGCAATTTCTGATGTAGGCCATGCCAATACTAAATCAGCCTTAAGATGTCTTGAACACATTGCAATATATGCTCCACCATAAGCTTTTCTAAGTATTACAGTTACCTTTGGCACTGTAGCTTCTGAATATGCATATAACATCTTAGCCCCATGTCTTATAATTCCTCCATACTCTTGACCAGTTCCTGGTAAGAATCCTGGAACGTCTACTAAAGTAAGTAATGGTATATTAAAGGAATCACAAGTTCTTATAAATCTTGCCGCTTTATCTGAAGCGTTGATATCTAAACATCCTGCTAAAACCTTCGGTTGATTAGCTACAATACCTACTGATCTACCGTTTAATCTTATAAATCCAGTTACTATATTCTGTGCATAATAAGGTTGAACTTCTAAGAACTCTCCCCCATCTGCTAGTGTATATATTATATCCTTAATATCATAAGGTCTATTTGGATTATCAGGTACTATTTCATTTAACTTCTCATCGATTCTATTTATTTCATCTTGGGAATCAAATATTGGAGCATCTTCTAAATTATTAGAAGGCAAGAAGCTTAATAATAATTTGATCTTTTCAATCGTTTCCTCTTCACTATTGTCTACAAAATGGGCTACACCACTAGTAGAGTTGTGAGTCATTGCTCCTCCTAACTCTTCAGCTGAAACCTCCTCTCCAGTTACTGTTTTGATAACTTGCGGACCAGTGATAAACATCTTACTAATATTATCTACCATGAATATAAAGTCAGTTAATGCTGGTGAATAAACTGCACCACCGGCACAAGGACCCATTATTACAGAAATCTGAGGAATAACTCCTGAAGCTATGGTGTTATTAAAGAATATATCTCCATATCCAGATAAAGCATCTACGCCTTCTTGAATTCTAGCTCCACCGGAGTCATTTATTCCTATAATAGGAGCTCCTACCTTCATAGCCATTTCTTGTACCTTGGTGATTTTAGCTGCATGCATCTCCCCTAAAGATCCACCAATTACAGTGAAGTCTTGAGCAAATACATATACTAATCTTCCATCAACAGTACCATATCCTGTAACTACTCCTTCCCCAGAAGTTTTTTTCTTTTCCATTCCAAAATTAGTACATCTGTGCTCTACAAAGGTATCTACCTCGATAAAGCTACCTTCATCCATTAACTTTTCTATCCTTTCCCTTGCTGTTAATTTACCCTTAGCATGTTGTTTTTCTATGCTCTTTTCTCCACCACCAAGTTTTACCTTTTTCTTTAAGTTTCGGAGTTCTTCTAACCTATCTATTGACATTTCCTTTCCTCCTAATATTAAATTTAAACATCTATAAAATAAGTTCTTAGCTATATATTAATACTAAAATATAGCATTTACTAACATGTATCCTATTGATGGTACTAAAAGACTTCCCAATCCAGTAAAGAATGTGGCAGTCATTGCACCATAAGGAACAAGTTCTGCATTAGTAGCTGCTAGTCCTCCAGCAACTCCACTTGTAGTTCCTATAAGCCCACCATATACCATTGCTGATGTTGGGTTATCTAATTTAATTATTGAAGCAACGAAAGGAGTAATGATCATAGTTAATACTGATTTAACAACTCCTGCTGCAATTGATAATGCAATTACATCAGAACTAGCTCCTAGAGCTGATCCTGCAACAGGACCCACTACAAAAGTAACTGCTCCTCCACCTATAGTAGTTATATCTGCAGGATCAGTATATCCCAATAGTGCAGCGATAGCTGCTCCTATAATAAAGGAAAATAATACCCCTACTAAAAGAGATACTATACCTGGTAATCCAGCTTTTTTTATATTTTTAAGGTCTATACCATAGGCAGTAGATATTATAGCATAATCCCTAAGCATTCCTCCACCTAACAATCCAACTCCTGTAAATAAACTCACATCAGCTAGTCCCTTTTCTCCACCAGTATATTTTCCAGCTATATAAGCAAGAACTAAACCAACTACAATTGCTATAGCAGATCCCATTCTTCTTTGTCCAATCATATCGGCAAAACCATAGGATATAACCATTATTAATGCAACTATACCAAGGGCTGCTACTAGATCATAGGATGTAAATAATGTATTTATGATATCCATCATCTTTAATCACCTCTACTCGTTATTTTCTTTGATAGTTAATTTTGTAATTAATGGCACTAATAATAATGCTCCTATGGTTGCAACTCCTCCTGATAAAAATGCTACAGCTCCACCTTCAAAGGCTGCTACAACATTTTGTCTAGCAGACATTGCAACTACAATAGGTATATATAATGAACTCAATAGTAATATTCCATTTGATGTTCTCTTACTAAAGGGCTTGCCTTTCTTTTCAAAATGATTAGTAACTAAAATCAACATAAGCATTGCAAAACCTACTCCACCTACATTTCCACTTATTCCTAATAAGTTTCCTAATCCCATTCCAATAAATGAGCCTACGAACATACATAAAGCAACTATGCCAAGACCATAAATTTCCATATGCTTGTCCTCCTTGTTTTTATTAAATTATAAGAAGATAGAGAAGACTCTATCTTCTTACATGTATTAAATAGCGTTGTTCTCTCTAAGTTTTTGAATTTTCTCCTCACTTAAACCTACAAAATCCTTTAAGATTTCTTCAGTGTGCTCTCCTAGAATAGGTGCTGGACTTTCTACTTTACCTTGAGTTTCACTCATCTTAATAGGTACTCCCGGAATCTTAGTCTTTCCAGCAGTAGGATGTTCTATCTCTACTACCATTTCTCTTTCATTTACCTGAGGATCATTTAATACCATCTCTATATTATTTATTGGTCCATTAGGCACTCCAGCATCATCTAATAATTTTTGCCATTCCTTAGTGCTCTTTTTCTTAGTTTCTTCAACAATAATAGGTCTTAACTCATCATAATTTTCATTTCTCAATGGATTTGTCTTAAATCTCTCATCATCTGCAATTTCTTCCTTACCAAATACCTTAAATAACTTTCTAAATAAATTATCATTACCTGCTGCAATAACAATTTCTCCATCGGAAGTTTCAAAAGGCTCAAATGGTACAATGGATGTATGTTTGTTTCCTGCTGGCTCTGGTGACTTTCCAGTAGCAAAATATCTTGAGATAGCGTTTTCAAGTATAGCAACTTGACAGTCTAACATAGCAACGTCCACTTTTTGTCCCTTACCTGTCTTATTTCTATAATTTAATGCACCTAATATTCCAATAGCTGTAAATAAGCCTGCAGTAATATCTCCTATAGAAGGTCCTACCCTTGTTGGTTTTCCTCCCTTTTGTCCTGTTATACTCATTATTCCACCCATCGCCTGAACTACACCATCATAAGCTGGTCTTTGACTATAAGATCCTGTATGACCAAATCCTGATGCTGCTGCATATATTATTCCTGGATTTACTTCCTTTAATTTGTCATATCCTAAACCAAGTTTCTCCATTGTTCCTGGTCTATAGTTTTCTACAATAGCATCTGCATTTTTAACCATTTCTAATAATAATTCTTTAGATTCCTCTTTCTTTAAATTTAGAGTCATGCTTTTCTTATTTCTATTAATACTCATAAAATAAGCACTTTCTCCATTAACATAAGGCCCAAATGCTCTGGAGTCATCACCTTTGTTAGGGATCTCTATTTTAATAACTTCAGCTCCCATATCTGCCAATACCATAGTAGCATAAGGTCCTGCTAAAACTCTAGTAAGATCAAGTACCTTGATACCTTCTAATGCTTTATTCATAATAATTCCTCCTTTTATTTTTTATAGTTATCAACATTTCATAACTTTACTATATATAGTTGCAAACATCATGCCACTTTATACAATTTAGTATATTACTTTATTCGTTGGCTTAATACAAATCTTTGATTTAAGTAATTGAATCTAATATAATTTTACTAAGAAAACTTTTCTTTTATTACATTTAAAAAGTGATAACTTTTGTATCACTTAATTACAAAAGTTATCACTTTTTATGTTTTTTAAATTATATTTTTCAATCTTTCTTCTTAAAGTAATTCTAGATACCCCTAACTCCTCTGATGTTCTAGTAATATTCCAATTATTTTTATCTAGAGCCTTCTTTATCGCATTTTCTTCAACTAATTCTAAATTATAATGATGATTTTCCTCAATACTATCATCTTCTAATATTTCCTTTGGTACATCTTCTAATGTTATTTTATTATCCTTTTTAAATATCATTATCCTTTCTATGACATTCTTTAGCTCCCTAATATTTCCTGGCCATAAATAACTTTTAAATATATCTACTACCTCTTTAGATATGGATTCTATATTTTTATTTAGAACATTATTATAGTTTTCAATAAAATGCTGAACTAAAGGTATAATATCTTCTCTTCTTTTTCTTAAAGGTGGTATATAAATTGGAATTATATTTAATCTAAAATATAAATCTTTTCGGAAATTTCCTGCTTCAATCTCTTCTTTTAGATCTTTATTTGTTGCAGAAAGAATAGTGGCTTTAAAGTCCATTTCTTCTAATCCACCTATCCTTCTAAATTTCTTTTCCTGAAGTACCCTTAACATCTTTGCCTGCAGAGATATATCCATATCTCCTATTTCATCTAAGAATAACACACCATTATTAGCTCTTTCAATCAAACCTTCCTTCGCATTTTTTGCATCTGAAAAGGCACCTTTTTCATATCCAAATAATTCACTTTCCTGTAATGTCTTAGGGATGGCAGCACAGTTGATTGATATAAAGGGAATAGTATCTCCTTTAATACTCTGAATGCTTTTAGCAATGACTTCCTTACCACTACCACTTTCTCCCTCTAAGAGAATACAAGTATTATATTTCATACTGGCAATTTCTTTTATATTCTCTTTAATTTTCACTATTTCAGGAGATTGTCCAATAAATTTTACTTGATTATCCCTGCTTCCTTTATCTATTTCTATTTTAGTTTTAGCATACTCTAATGTCTCCTCTATAGATCTACTTATTTCTGATAGGGAAAAGGGCTTAGTAAAGTAATCATATGCTCCCATTTTCATTGCCTTCACTGCAAGTTTAACATCACTTAAATAGGTAATCATTATTACAATACATGAGGGTTTTATTTGCTTAATTTCCTTCAGTACATCTATACCACTTATACCTGGTAACTTTATATCTACTATAGCAATATTAGGCATCTTCTTTCTTACAATATCAAGTCCTTCTTCTCCAGATTCAGCAGTGAATACATCTATTCCTAATTTTTTCATATTTATCTTTAGTGATAATCTTATACTCTTTTCGTCATCAACAATTAATAATTTCATTTAAGATCACTCCTTTAAGATCACCTTTAAACTTTAATTACTGTTCTTTAATAGGAATACTAATTATAAACTTTGTTCCTTTACCAAACTCACTTTCAACTACTATGCTACCATTATGTTCCTTAATGATATTATAGGTTATAAATAATCCTAGGCCAGTTCCTTGTCTCTTTTGTGTATAAAAAGGAAAAAATACTCTATCTAAATCCTCTTCTTTTATTCCTTTTCCGTTATCTTCTATTATAATTTCTAAATTATTATTCTTTTGATTGAATGATATATATATTACTCCCTTTTTATCTACAGCATGTATTGCATTTTTTAATATATTTATTATAGCCTGTTTTATTGCCCTTCTATCTATATTAGCTAATATTGGTGTTTCTAAAGAGCTTTTTTTCACTATTATATCTTTTTGTTCCATTTCTGAATCTAATAAATTTAAGATTAAGTCCAAAAGTTTTTCTATATTAGTCGGAACTTTATTTAATTTAGATTCATAGGTAAAATCGAGAAAACTGATTACAAGATTATTTAAATCTTCTACTTCATTTTCTAAAAACTCTAGAATCTCATCTTTTGTTTCCTGGTCATTAGTATTATCCTTTAAAATCTCTATTAAATTACCCATTCCGGCCAGAGGATTTCCTATATCATGTATTATAGATGCTGATAGCCTACCTAAAGTTTTAATTCTATCATCCCTTGCTAATTCCCTTTCCATTATTTTTCTCTCTCTAAGATCTTTTAAAAGGAAAACTACTCCTATAACCTGTTGCTTATCATCTAATACCCTAGATGCAGAAACACTAATTGATATTTCTTCTTTACATTTATTTTTAATAGTCAGCTCAACATCGTTAAATACATTTCCCTTATCTATTACATCAATAAATATTTCTCCTATAGTAATATCCAATCTGTCAATAAACTCTTCTAGGCTAAATTCTTTTATCTCTTTTAAACTATATCCTGTTATCTGTTCTGTTTCCCTATTTACTATTGTTATATCTCCTTTATTGTTAAATACTATTATTCCATTGGCTACACTTTTAAGGATATTGTTTAGATATTGTTGAAGTCTATTCTGCTCTTTGAATGAACTTTCTAATTCCTTTATATTATTATTAAGTATAATACTCATTTCACTAAAAGCTTTGCTTAGCTCAGTTACTTCATTAATTGAATCATTTTGTCCTTCTGTAAAATCTAATTCTTTTATTCCAACACTTAAATTTCTAACATTTTTTACTAACTTTCCTATAGGTTTTGTTATACTAAATGCTAATATTAATCCAATAATTACTGCTATAATTACTACTACTACCATCAAAGCACTTAGTTTTTTCTCGATTTCAGAAGCTTCAGCTAACATTGTTCCTTCCTCTTGTTCTACTATAACCATCCACTCTACACCTGGTACAAATGTTATAGCGCTATAATATGTTTTATTATCTTCTATATAATGACCCACTACATTTCTTTTATCCTTTAAAACACTCTCTAAATTAGTTGATTTTTCATTAATAGTAAAGTCTTGGTTTTTCATGGAAACTATTTTGTCACTGTTGTTCTTAATATCGGGATCAATAACTATACTTCCTTGTCTATCTATTATTGTTATTCTACCATTAAATCTTTCTTGGGTTTTATCTATTATCTCCTGAATATTATACAGGGGAATTCCCGCACCTATTAACCCTATAGTCTCTCTACTATAATTTCTCACTGGTGATGCTATTATAAAATGGGGACGTTCTAGAACACTACTTATTAACAATGGACTAATAGTAGTTTTTTCTGTATTCATAACATCCCAATAATAACTACGATCCATATATGACTTTTTTTTAACATGATCATTAGAAGGTTTAGAAAAAACCATATCCGCCTTATCATTCATATAAAATATTAAGCTAAAGTATGGAAAATTATCATATATTCTGAAAATTTCATATTTTATATTATCAATATCTCCGAAACTTTGAGATGAGAAATTACTTGCTGTTTCCACAGTAACTTTAGCATCTTCAAGGTATGTTGAGATTTCATTGCCTATCATTTCTGATATCAATAAATTTTTATCTAAAGTTTTTTGTTGAATTCCTTCTGATGCTATTCTTTGAGTGAATATTCCTGTTATAGCAACGGAAAAAAATGCAAAAATAACAATAAATAAAGGTATTTTAAATTTTAGACTATTCATCTTCATTTATAATTATCATCCTTTTATATTTATCCCATCCATTATATCAATTATATTTACAAAAGTCATTTTAATTTGTAGTTCTTTAATTTATTAATAAACACTATCTTCTATGCTGGAATTTCTTCTCTAAAGTTAATAAGCCTACACTTTCTTATATTTTATAATTAAGCTATAATAATCATAACATAAAAAACCACAGTTAAATTATATAATTTAACTGTGGTTTTTTATCATATTCTATATCTATAATCCTCTCTTACATCATTTATTTTTTACATAGACTATCTTTTTAATAGTATTTTCAGAAAGAAAGTAGTTTTCAGCTAATTCGACTATAGTAGCCCCTTCTTTGTATTCCTTTCTAATGCTATCATTTCTAATAGAAAGGCTCCGTCTATAACCAGAATTATCTCCCCATTTTTTTCTAGTTCCTTCAGCTTTAGGTATATATAAGTACTCTCCTTGTATATACTTTTGTACTTCATCCATTAATTCTTTTGGCAATACTTTTTTTGCATTTTTATACTTCAATTATATCGCCTACTTATCTCTAAAATAAATTTCAAATTCTTCAACTGATTTAAAATCTAATATCCTAATCTGATTTTTTCTAATTAATGAAATAAAATCTTTTTGAAACTTATTAATAGCCATAAGAATCTGTTCATCATCTTTTTGGGAAGTAAGTTCTAATAGATCTACTCTAAAGATCTCATCAAAGTACTTATTATATTCTACATATGAATTTCTATCATCATACCATATACCTTCTTCCACTTTAGCAATAAACTGACTAACTTCTTCTTGTATGAATGAAAAAAGTTCAAATAGTTTATAATAATCCTTCTGAGTAACAGCAATTTTGCATTTATTAATAGTTTTCTTAAGTTCTTCATAATAACCATAAAAAAGCGTTTCAAATAACTCATCTTGTCTATTATCTTTCTTAATACCAAGGAGAAATTCCCTTGTATTTTCAACAAGTTCTAATGATTTTAAGTATATTTCTTCAGTATCAGATGAAAAAATAATATCATCCACTAAATCTTTATAATCTCTAGGTAATTTTTTTAAATTTAAAGAATCCTTTATAACAGAGCCATTCCCATTTTTATAATACATTCTATTTGCAAATCCTAAAGCATTAGAAATTTTACCTAAAAGTTTTCCAGATTCTAGCCTAATGCTACTCATACTATCATTAAATCTATTCATATTATAAATATAAATATAGCTCTCATTAAAGTATTCATAAGCTTTATTTATTAACGCCTCATCATACTTTCCACTTAATACAGTTTTAAGGCTATTTTTTAGATTTTTAAATCTAGCAAGCGCTTCTTCATCTGAATGATAAATAACTTCTGTATCTAAAAGTAAATATCCTTGGGGACTATCCATAGCAGCATTTGAAATCAATCTATCCCAACTTATAGAAAACAAGTCATAACTAACACCTTCTACAATAAATTGAGTTGAAAGTTTTTTACCTATTTCATTTTTAGAAATAAAATAAAAACTTAATCCTAATTTTTCATCTACATTTATATTCTTGTTTCCATATACTACAAGTAACAAAATATCATCCCTATAGTCCTCTACAATCTTATTTTTTATAATCTCTAA
The DNA here is from genome assembly GCF_009911265.1 of Senegalia massiliensis. Lineage (NCBI taxonomy): Bacteria > Bacillati > Bacillota > Clostridia > Eubacteriales > Clostridiaceae > Senegalia > Senegalia massiliensis. Next base: position 193,168 of record NZ_QXXA01000006.1, read on the forward strand.
TATTTTTTTATCATTTTTCATATTACCCCACCCCTTACTTAAAATTATTAAAATATTAAATTATAATTTATATTTCATACTCTAATTATATATGTAATATTCAGATAATTATATAGATAGTTCTTTTATGGGTAGTTCTTTACATAGAACCCACAAAAAAACACCTATCCAACAGAAAAGGTGCTTTAAACTCATAGGGGTTTTCTAGCTAGTTGTAAATCTATAGTATCGTATATAGTAATAATACCACCGTTATTATTTATGACTTCTCTTATTTCATCAAAGAATTTCATTCTTGTAGCTTCTTCAATAGCAATGTGATCTGAATAGGTGCCTAATAATGATGTGTACTCATCTGCTGTAAAGTCTCTTGTTCTATGATAAAGTCTATATCCTAAATCTTCAAATCCATATTTAGATGCTATATTAGATATATATTTGGCATTTTCATCGCTATATTCATCTACTCCCAATGAATTAGGCATATACTTTTCATATATCTTTTGAAATTGAATATGTATATTTGGGCGTTTCTTATCTTTATAGGGATAATTTGCAAATCGGGCAAAAACACCACCACTTTTCAACATATCAAATACTTTGGTATATCCTATTTCTTCAGGAATCCAATGAAAAGCAGTTGCTGAAAAAATAAGATCAAATGAGTCAGAAGGACAATCAAAATCTTGAAATGCTACATTTTTAATATTAAAATGCTCATAATTACTAAATTTATCTTTAGAGAATTTTGCTAATTGATCACCCAATTCAATTGCAGTCAAATTACAACCTGTTTCAAGTATTGGTAATGTAGCTTGTCCTGTTCCTATACCTACTTCTAGGACATTACATGACTGATTTATTTCTTTTGTAGCAAAAATATCATCATATAGCTCCTTAACATAAGTAGGACGATACCTATCATATTTAAGGTACTCAGAGTTAAATGTAGTTTCTAAACCTTTTATTTTTGACATATATTCCTCCTATTTGGTGAATAATATCCCACTAAAGTCATTTTTGTTTGTTACTACTTATGGTACGGTTCTCCTCTACTAATTCTAAATGCTCTATATATTTGTTCTAATAATATAAGTCTCATTAATTGATGAGGGAATGTCATTTTTGAAAAGGATAATTTCATATTACTTATTTTTATTACTTCTTCATGCAACCCTACTGATCCACCTATTATAAAAGTTATATTACTATTCCCTGTAAGAGCTAAACTATCTAACTCTTTAGCCAATTGTTCTGATGATAGCTCCTTGCCTTCTATACATAATGTTATTACATAAGACCCATTAGGAATTTTTGAAATGATTTTTTCCCCTTCTTTTTTCTTTATAATATTTTCTTCTGATTCTGTCATGTTTTCTTTTGTGGGTTCGTCTTTTACTTCTATTATTTTAAGTTTGCAATATACTGATAATCTTTTAGTAAATTCCTTTATCCCACTATTTATGTATTTTTCTTTAATTTTTCCCACTGATATTATTGTTATATTCATGATTTCACCTGCTTGTCCTCTATAGAGGTATTGGTATTGATATTAATATTAAACTACTAAAAATTTTGGTAATTTATCACATTTATCACATCTAGATGGAGTTATCCAATCTGTAAAAGATACACTATCTAATTCATATATATCTGGTGGCTGCTCATATACATCTACAAAGTCATCTATTGCTTCAGTTAAATGTTCATTACATACAACATACATATAATCACTCCAGTAATTTATATTATATTAATTATATTATAACCTATTTTCATAAAAATAATTATATTGTTAAAAGACCTGACAAAATTTTGCCAAGTCTTTTATTTTTATTCATCTGGTGCTTTGTCAAATTTTATATTTATCTTTTCTGTCTTACCATTTCTTATTATTTCCATTTCTGCACTATCACCTGGTTTGTAATTATATAGAGCTTTCCTAAGTGTTGAAAATCCAGTAATTTCAGTATCACCGATTTTAGTTAATACATCATTTTGTTGAAGCCCTGACTTTGAAGCAGGTGAATTAGGAACTACTTCTATAACTACAAATCCTTTTTCTGCTTGTATATCTAATCCTAAAGCTTTTTCATATTTATCTACTTCTAATCCATTTATTCCTATAAAAGCCATCTTAAATTCTCCATCAGAAAGTACTTGTTCTATTATAGGTTTTGCTATATTTATAGGTACAGAAAAACCTAGTCCTTCTGCTGATTGAATTTTAGCTGTATTTATTCCTATTACTTTTCCTTCACTATTTAATAATGCACCTCCACTATTTCCAGGGTTAATTGATGCATCTGTCTGAATTAAATTTTCCATCATTACATTTTCAGAAGATATAGTTCTATCTAAACCACTTATTACTCCAGAAGTTACTGTTCTTTGAAATTGAAGTCCTAATGGATTTCCTATTGCTATTGCTTGTTCTCCCACTATAAGATCATCTGAATTTCCTAACTCAGCTGCCGGTAAATTAGTTTCATTAACCTTTATAATAGCAAGGTCAAGTGTTGAATCTTGCCATAATACATTTGCGTTAGTTTTTGAACCATCTGCAAATTGAACTGTTATTTTATCTGCATTACCACCATCTATTACATGAGAATTTGTAAGAATATATCCATTACTATCAACTATTACTCCTGATCCTACACCTTGAAGTGGTACTTCATTTCCAAAGAAATTTTGTTGGGTAGTTGTAGTTGTAATCCCTACTACTGAATCCATTGCTTTTTTTGCTACTGCTGAAACAGTATTAATATCATCTTTGGTATTTATCTTTATAGTTTCATTTCCTGTTTTATTTGTATTACCATCATTTGTTTCAGGATAAGGTATAATGTTGCCATATAAATATGTTGGAGCAACATATGCTACAACAAATCCTCCAATAAGAGCTGCCACTAAAGCTACTAACATATAAGAAAAAAAGCCACCTTTACTTTTCTTCTCTTTATATACTACTTGTTTTTCTTTAGTAGGACCCATTGGACTATGCCATTGTCTTTTTTCTTCTTTGATTTCATTGTTATATTCTTCGTTGGTGTATTCATCATTGTTATGTTCATTATTGTTATATTCATCACTCATAATTTTTCCTCCTTATTAAACTATACAAAGTTCAGTGGGATCATGGCGATCTGCTACTTGTAATTGTATGTCTTTGTTTAGCTTTATACCCTTTTCAGTCATTATGTTAACAACTGTTTGATATGCTAACTCAGGAAAGTTATTTTCTCTACTTAAATGTCCTAAAAATATCCTTTGAAATTTATCTAAAAATAATTCTGATATCAAATTTCCTGCATCTTCATTTGATAAATGACCATCTTGAGATAGTATTCTTTTCTTTAAATAATATGGATAGCTTCCTATTTTTAACATCTGAATATCATGGTTTGATTCCAACATTAATAAGTTTGAATCTTTGATTTTTGACTTTATATTTTCTGTTATTATTCCAGTATCCGTTACTATACTTACCTTTTTATTTTTATGATTCAAACTATATCCTAAAGAATCAGCTGCATCATGACTTGTGCTAAAACTATCTATATTTATATCTCCTATTTCAAAACTATTGTTACTACCAATTATTCTAATATTTTGTTCGTCTAATTTACCTAAATACTCTTTCATAGCTTCCCAAGTATTATTATTTGCATATATTGGTATATTAAACCTTCTAGATAATATTCCTACTCCCTTTATATGGTCTTTATGTTCATGAGTAACTAGTATACCATTTAATTTTGTTGGATCTGCACCAATTGATAATAAACCATTTTGTATCTTTTTACCACTTAATCCAGCATCTATTATTATATTTGTTTTATCTGTTTCTACGTATTGACAATTGCCACTGCTCCCACTAGCTATTGAACAAAATCTTAAACTCATTTATATCACTCCGTATTTACAATATTTATTTTATCTTAGGTTTGTGATGAATATGTGATGAATATATTTTTATTTTAAAAATTTTATTACATTTAAAACTTGTATAGCCACTCCTATTGGTAAAGAGTTTTCATCTATATTAAATCTATCACTATGTCCATCATATATTATATCTTTTTTCTCATTTCTACATCCTAGTCTGAAAAATGCACCATCTGTATCTTTTAAAAAATATGAAAAATCTTCAACTCCAAGACTAGGACTATCTATTGTTATAACATTTTTTTCTCCTAATAACTGATTTACACTCTCTCTTACTAAGTTTACCATGTTATCACTATTTATTAAAGACATATATCCTTCTTCCCTTATAAATTTTCCTTTTCCTCCCATTGTTTTTGGAATATTTTCTACTATATCTTTTATATTGGTAAGAGCTACATCTCTAGTTTTAGGCGATAATGTCCTAAGTGTACCTTTCATATTGACTGAATTTGAGATGATATTATGAGCTGTTCCTCCATTTATTTGTCCTATGGATATTACTGCTGAATCAATAGGGCTTACTTTTCTACTTACTATAGTTTGAAGTGCATTTATAACTTGAGATGCTATTACAATACTGTCTACTCCACTATGAGGATAAGCACCATGTGTACTTTCACCAAAAATTTGTATGTTTAATGTATCAGATGATGCATTCATTTTTCCATATTTTATACCTATTTTCCCAACAGGTATTTCTGGAGCCATATGAAGCCCAAATACTGCATCTACTTTTGGATTCTCCATTATCCCTTCTTTTATCATTCGTTCTGCGCCACCTATAGTTTCTTCTGCTGGTTGAAATATAAGTTTTATATTTCCCTTTATTTCCTCTTTCATTTCTACTAATATCTTTGCTACACCAAGTAATATTGTCATATGAGCATCATGTCCACATGCATGCATTTTTCCATCTATTTTAGATTTATATTCTACATTATTTCTTTCAAATATAGGTAAAGCATCCATATCTGCTCTAAGGGCTATGGTTTTCCCTTTATGATTACCTCTTATAATACCTACTACTCCAGTATCTGCAACTTCATTTTTATATTCAATATTTAACTCTTCTAATATATTACATATTTTATTCATTGTTCTATATTCTTCTATGCCAAGTTCTGGATACATATGAAAATCCCTTCGTACACTTATTAACCAATCCTTTATATCTTGGGATTTCTTTATTATATTATTCATGACTTATTACCTGTTCTATTATTTTTAGTTTTAAATTATTGGCATCTATCTCTATTTTTGCTCCAAGTGGCAATGTAATATTTGGAGTGCAATGTCCTGATTTTATATTATATACTATAGGAATATCTAAAGGACTTAACATCTCCTCAAACACTTCCATAAGACTCTGATCTCCTTCATCTTCTTTTATACAATTATTAAAGTCTCCTAAAATTACACCTTTAAGACCATCTAATTTCCCTGCAAGTTTTATTTGTCTTAGCATTCTATCAACTTTAAATGTATATTCTCCAATGTCTTCAATAAATAATATTTTATCTTCCGTATATATTTCATAGGGAGTTCCTATTGTACCAGTTAGAAGTGCCAAATTACCTCCAGTGAGTATTCCAGATGATTTGCCTTTGGATAACATTTTTATTTTCTCATCCTTTGGATTAATTATTTCCATCTCATCTTTACCAGTTATAAGTATCTCTTCTAAGGACTTAAATGAAAAATCATCTAATCCATCTTTCATATCACTTACTGTCATAGGACCATGGAATGTTATTAAATTAGAGTTATTATTTATAGCTATGTGCAGAGCTGTTATATCACTATATCCCATAAATATCTTTGGATTTTGTTTTATCATTTCATAATCTATTTTTTCTAAAATTCTATGAACTCCGTATCCACCTCTTATGCAGAATATAGCATCTACTTCTTTATCTTTAAACATAGTATTAATTCCTCTTGCTCTATCATCATCTTCTCCTGCAAAACAATAATATTTCGAATAAATATTATTTGCCAATTTCACTTTAAATCCTAATCCCTTTAGGAAGTTTATAGATTTATTTATATCTTTCTTTAACGCATAACTTGCCGGAGCAACTAATCCTATTGTGTCACCTTTTTTTAAAGCTTTTGGTTTTATCATATTTACACCTTCCTTATTAAGATTTTATACAATAAAAAAGGACCGAAGTCCTATTTCATTTAAAACATTAAATTTGTTACCAATACTGCTGTTATTATTCCTACTGCATCTGCTATTAAACCTGCTGGTAACGCATGTCTGGTTTTTCTTATAGAAACTGCACCAAAGTATACTGCAAGCACATAAAATGTAGTCTCAGTGGAACCCATCATAATAGAAGCCATTCTACCTATAATAGAATCTGGCCCATGTGCCTCAAATAAACTATTCATTACTCCTGAAGCTCCTCCTCCGGATAGTGGTCTCATAAGTGCCATGGGTAATATATCTCCTGGCATTCCTATAAGTTTAGTTACTGGGCTTAATGCTTTTGTGAATAACTCCATTGCTCCTGATGCTCTAAATATCCCTATTGCTACAAGCATTGCTACTAAGTAAGGTATTATTTTAATTGCAGTAGAAAAACCTTCTTTTGCCCCTTCAGTAAACGATTCATATACTTTTACTTTTCTAAAAAAGCCATAGGTTGGTATAAAAAGTAAAATAAATGGTATTGCATATATAGAAATTGTCTCTATTACTTTAACAAACATATGTATTCCCCCAATTATTTAGTTTTCACTATATTCTTCTTTTTCATTGGATTTGTAGATGAAAATACAGGTAATTTTGATAGTGTCTTAACTGCTATTATGGCAGCTATAGTTGATGCAAGTGTGGCAATTATAACTGGACCTATTATTTCAGTTGGATTAGCAGACCCTGCTGCTGCTCTATATGCTATTACTGTTGCTGGAATAAGTGTCACACTTGAAGTATTTATGGCTAAAAATGTACACATTGCATTAGAAGCTGTATCTTTGTCTTCATTAATTTTATTTAATTCAGTCATAGCTTTAAGTCCTAGAGGTGTTGCAGCATTTCCAAGCCCCAATACATTTGCTGCCATATTCATTATCATAGCACCCATTGCAGGATGGTCATCTGGTACTTCTGGGAATAATCTTATCATTATAGGGCGAAGTGCCTTTCCTAAAAGTTGTACAAGTCCTGCCTCTTCTGCTATTTTCATGATACCAAGCCAAAGTGCCATAACTCCAACAAGCCCTATTGCTAGTTCTACTGCAAGTTCTGCATTATCAATTGCAGCTTGGGTTACAGCTTCTATATTTCCAGTGACTGTAGCTACTATAATTCCTATTATTATAAATAAAAACCAAATAATATTTATCAAAGTTTACACTCTCCTTATTTCAAGTTTTTAAATTCTTTTGGCAATCTTTCTCCCCTTAATAAATCTTCATAGCTTTGTCTTTCTACTATTATTTCAGATTCTCCATCTTTTACTAATACAACTGCTGGTCTAATATTTTTATTATAATTACTTGCCATTGAAAAGTTATATGCTCCAGTACTATAAACAGCTAATATATCTCCTGGAGTAATTTTTGGTACATCTAAATCCTCTATAAGTATATCCCCTGATTCACAACATTTGCCTGAAATAGTAACTTTATATTTTTTTTCTTGATCTATTTTATTTGCTATCTCACCAAAGTACTTTGCTCCATATAATGAAGGTCTTGGATTATCAGTCATTCCACCATCTATAGCTGCATATGTTCTAATTCCTGAGATTTCTTTTATATTCCCTATTGTATATAAAGTAGTGCCAGCATGCGCTACTATCCACCTTCCAGGTTCAATGCTTACTTTTGGAATAATTAATTTATATTCATTACAATTTTTATATACTCTTTCCATTATAGATTCTATAAAATATTCTAATGGTTTTTCTATTTCTTTTTTCTGATATGAAACCCCATATCCACCTCCAGTGTTTAATTCTTCAGTTGTAAAATTAATATCGTCTTTTAAAAATTTTATTAATTCAAACACTATATCTATTGCTTTTAAATATGTTATATTATCAAATAATTGTGATCCTAAATGAAAATGAAATCCTTTTAAATTAATATTATTAGAATCTAAAGCTACTTTTACTGCTTCTAATATTGTATCTATTTCAAGTGGGATACCAAATTTAGAATCTTTTCTTCCAGTATCAATATGTTTATGAGTAATACTTGTAACTCCCGGAGTTAATCTAAATAATATATTTGTTTTTTTATGAAGTTCACTTGATATTTCTTCTATCAATTTTAATTCATATATATTATCAACAATTATTCTGCTTATGTTATTTTCTATAGCTAAGCTTAATTCCTCATAGGATTTATTATTTCCATGAAATAGTATATTCGAAGTAGGAAATTCTGCTTTTAATGCTGTATATAATTCACCTCCTGATACAACATCAAGTCCTAGCCCTTGTTTCTCTATTATTTTACACATGGCCATAGTTAAAAAAGCTTTACTTGCATAAAACGCACTCGTATTTTCAAATTTATTTGAAAAAACATCTTTTATTTTTATACATCTTTCTTCTATTTTTCTTTGAGATAGAATATATAGTGGAGTTCCATACTTTTTTGCTAAAGATATAGAATTACATCCTTCAATATATAAATACTTTTGTTTATTATCTGTTTTCATTTTATTCTCCTTATAAGTAAAATTATCTTTTATACATATTGTATTTGTTATATTATCTAGTTATTCATGTTTTAAAAATATCACTTTGATTTTTGGTAACAAAAAAACACTTGTAAATTTCCACAAGTGTTTTTTGCTTATTTTTATTCTGATACCTTTTTAATATCTGCTCCTATAGCTTTTAATTTATCTACTATATTTTCATATCCTCTCTCTACATGTCTTATATTATGAACTTCAGTTTCACCATCAGCCATAAGCCCTGCTATAACACATGCTGCTCCAGCTCTTAAATCTGTAGCTGTTATCTTAGTACTACTTAAAGGGGTAGCTCCTCTTATTATAGCTGTTCTTCCATCTACTTTTATATTAGCACCCATTCTCTTTAATTCATCTACATATTTAAATCTGCCTTCAAATATACTTTCTGTTACTATACTTGTTCCATTAGCTTTTGTAAGTAAAACAGATAGTGGTTGTTGAAGGTCTGTAGGGAAACCTGGATATGGTAATGTTTTTATATTTATACTATTTAATTTCTTGTTTCCTCTAACTCTTATTGAATCATCATATTCTGTTATCTCTACACCTAACTCCTTAAGTTTAGCAGTAATCGATTCTAAATGCTTTGGTATTACATTTTTAACAACAACATCTCCTTCTGTTGCAGCTGCTGCAACTAGATAAGTTCCTGCTTCTATCTGATCTGGAATAACACTATATGTGCAACCATGAAGTTCTTTAACTCCATTTATTCTTATAACATCTGTTCCTGCACCTCGAACATCAGCACCCATTGCATTTAAAAAGTTAGCCACATCTACAATATGTGGTTCTTTTGCTGCATTCTCTATAACAGTTTTCCCTTCAGCCATTACACCAGCAAGTATAATATTTATAGTAGCTCCTACACTAGTAACATCCATATAGATATTATCTCCAATTAATTTATCTGCCTCACAATGCATTATCCCATGTTCAATTTTAAAGCTACTACCTAAAGCTTCAAATCCCTTTATATGCAAATCTATTGGACGTGAACCAATATCACAACCTCCAGGATATGCTACTTCAGATTTTCCAAATCTACCAAGCCCTGCACCTAATAAGTAATATGATGCCCTAAGACTCTTAGCCATATCATAAGATGCTTTACACTCATTTACTGTAGATGTATCTATTTCTATACTGTTATTTTTTTCATTTAAAAATACATCTGCACCTAACTTTTTCATAATATCTGCTAATATATATACATCACTTATCATAGGTACATTTGTAATAATACATTTATCATTTGCTAACAATGTTGCAGGTATTAATCCTAAAATAGCATTTTTAAACCCGCTTATATTTACTTCGCCTTTTAATTTTTTTCCACCTTGAATTATAAATTTATCCATAGCTAAACTGACTATTGTCAGAATTTCACTCCTCTCAACTGTCTATTGCAAGCTGTTATTTATATACATGTTTATTATATACAATTTCCATGAATTTTTAAATAGTTAATTTTAAACCATAATAAAGAACAAGTCTAAATAACTCATTTTTTTAACTATGCATAGGACTTTATTGTTTCTATTATTGTTTCTACAGCCTTTTCCATATCTTCAACTGCAATAGCTTCAAATTTGCCATGAAAATTGAAACCACCTGTAAATATATTTGGAGTAGGAAGACCCATATATGAAAGTCTTGCTCCATCTGTGCCGCCTCTAATTGCTTTTATCTTAGGTTTAACCCCTACTTTTTTCATGGCTTCTACCACTGAATATACTATATCTATAACTGGTTCAATTTTTTCTTTCATATTATAATATGAATCATTTATTTGGATTTCAATAGTATCTTTTCCATACTTTTCATTTATAAAATCACAAGCTTTCTTCATAAATTCCTTTTTCTGATTAAATTTATCCATATTATGATCTCTTATAATATATCTCATAGTAGTTTTTTCTATTCCACCAATAAACTCATCTAATAAATAAAATCCTTCATAACCTTCAGTATATTCTGGCTTTTGAAATTCAGGTAAAAGTGATTGAAATTCCATTCCTATAAGTATTGAATTTTTCATCTTATGCTTTGCAGTTCCTGGATGAATATTTGTTCCATAAACATCTATTTGGGCAGATGCTGCATTAAAATTTTCATATTCTATTTCACCTAAGAAACTACCATCTATAGTATAAGCAAAATCAGCTCCAAATTTTTCTACATCAAATTTATCAGCTCCACTTCCTACTTCTTCATCTGGAGTAAATGCTATCTTTATATCACCATGTTTGATATCTTTATTATTAACAAAATACTCTACTGCCGACATTATTTCAGCGATACCTGCTTTATCATCAGCTCCTAAAAGAGTAGTTCCATCTGTAGTTATTAAAGTTTTTCCTTTATAATCTTTCAAATATGGAAAGTCGGATACTTTCATTACTATATTTTCATCTTTATTTAATACAATGTCATACCCATTATAATTTTCTACTATATTTGGTTTTATATTATTACCTTTAGCATCTGGGCTAGTATCAAGATGTGATATAAGACCAATGGTTTTTGTGTTTTCTTGATTACCTTTTAGTGTAGCCATTACATAACAATTTTCATCTACATGGGCATCCTTTAATCCCAATTCCTTCAATTCTTTAACTAATAAATTTGCTAAATCAAATTGTATACTTGTACTAGGTGTAGTATCAGACTTTTCATTTGATCTAGTATCTATTGAAATATACCTTAAAAATTTATCTTGTACTTTCTCCATGAAATCCCTCCTAAGTTTAAATAAATAATACAATCATTTTCTTTATTATATATTAATTTTAAGTATCATTACTAGTATTAACATAATTAATAAAATAAAGTCCAATTAATTGGACTTTATTCTTCATATAAATACTTTATTATACCATCAGTGAATTCTACTTTCCAGGCAGGAAATGCATCTCCTGATTTAAATTCATCAAACTCAAATACATCTGTATTGTTAGGATCAAAATAATAACAAGCAACTATATTTTTAATTGTTTTATTTCTAATACCTTCTACAGATAAAAGTTTTAAAAGGGAATCTGTTGCTGGTCTTAACTTTATATTGTTTTCCTTTTCCTTTATAGTATTTAACCACAATCTTTCAAATTTTATTACTCTTGCATTTCTAATTGTAAATTTCATATAACTTTTCTCAACCATTGTATCTTGATATTCTTTTGTATATGTCAAATTAACTATATCATTATTTTTTTCTAATTTAGTAAGTTTATAATCAGAAGTTTTAAATCCTTTATCCTCTAAAAAATTAGATGCTACTTCATGATAATCATACTTTACTGGTGCACTTCTCTCATATGACTTATATTCGTAAACTATCTTTCTATCTTTTAAGATTTTAAATCTTTCATGCTCACTTTCAAATATAATTGAATTCTTTCGTTCATCTATTTTAGCTAATTCCAATAAATTTGATGAATTAATAAATTTTCGTGCAATATCTAATTTTGAATTTATTTTATCATATGATTGATACTCAACTTCTAACATTTGTATATTAGGAGTGCTTTTAGGAATATCAGTCTTTATATCTACATTTATTTTTTTTAATCTTTCTTTTACATCTTGTTCTGTTGTTATATAATCTCGAGATCTAATGTCATTGCCTATTATTGTAGATAATAATGCTACATTTACCACAATAAAAGCAATTATCATTATTTTTTTAGCTTTTGACCAATCCATTTTAAACATCTCCTGTAATTATATAACTTATTCTAACGATTTAATATCTATTAGATTTCCACTACTTGAATCAAATATATATCTATTATCTTTTATATCAATAATCCAAGATTCAATTAAAGGCGTTTTATAATAGGAAGATGATTTATCATAATAACCTAGTGAAATATCTTTTATAGAAGCTATAATATCCTTATAAAACTTTGATTGCATATTACTTGCTAATGTATCCTGTTCATCATTGAAACTTTCTTTTATTTTAGCAATATTCTTTTCTATTACATCTTCTGGATTAATTCTCTCTTCGCCATAAGTGTTATTTTCACTTACTATAATATCTCTATAAAACCTTTTATAACTAGTTACTTTATCTCCATAAACCTCTACAACTAATGCATTCAGCAAGCTACTATCTTCTTTGTTCTTATCATTTATATATACACTTTTACCATTTATGCTGTAATTAATGATAAATCTATAACCTTTTGAATTATCTTCTGATTCAATTAACTCTATATCGGATATATAAGAATTTTGAGGCAATCTATCTCTTTTCATTATAAATTCAGCTAAAGAATTAAGACTTTCATTAATATCTCTTTTTTCTTGTTTTTTATTTAAAGTATTAGAATACTCAACTAATCCATTTGGATATATTAAAAGTCCAGTATGTTGATTATACATATATATTACTACTCCTGCATTATCAACTACCTTTCTCAAATAAGATAAGTCTTTATCAAAAAATCCTTCTGCAATTTTATCTATATTTTTATTTGATTCTGTAGAATCTTTAACCTTAATGTCATTTTCTACTATAATATCTTTTTTTTCAGTAGGAAGTCTATAAGGGATATAAATATCAGAGTTTATACCTAAACTTACATCAGAAGGCCAATAATTAACAAAGGTTTGGGAAGTCTTTATTTGCTCTAAAGCATTAGAGAATACTTTCTTGCTATATTCAACATTCTTTAATTCTATATGAATTTCATCATCACTTAATATAATATTATTTTCTTCGTCTAGACCTATATATATTTCTTTAATTGAATTTATATCTTTAAAAGTTAATATATCTACATCTACATTAAAGGAATTTAAAAATACATCCATAGGAATTTTATCTGCAAATTCAAACTTAATAGACTTTTTATTATTAGCATCCATATACTCATTTTCTTCAATTAGATTTATAGATATATCTTGTACTGAAAATGTATTTTCAAGAACATCCTTTGCTTTATTCCATAAACCATATTCATTATCAATGTTCAATATAGTATGGGTTTTTTCAGAATAGTTTATCAATATCTCCTTAGGGACAATGATTTGAGATAAGATTATCTCTTCTGATTCATCGTGTTCACTCAAACTTATTGAACTAAATAAATCAATATTAGTATTAAATAATGTCTTACTTATAAGAAATAGACTTAATGTAAAAAGAGACACTAATATTATAGTATTAAGTCTCGTTTTATTCATGGAATAACACCTACTTTCTATTTCTTCTCGCTATAGCTTTTAATATTTTCTTTGTATTTTTACTCTCTAAAACATTTAAATTCTCTATATATTTCTTAGCTATATAATCATTTGTTACATTTATAGTTTTAGTCAACGTATAATTTTGATCATTATTATTTATTTTAGTTATTATTTTATTTCTACCTATAGGAAGTTCCAATTCTACGTTAAACCTTTCTAATTCTCCAACTATTAATTCCTTAGTAAAAACCGGAGTTTTAACACATTTATTTATACTAGAACTATATCGCCTATTATATACATATATATTAATATTACTTCCCACTTTAGATTTTCCTGATAATAATATTGTATTTTCAGATGTTACACTATTATCCTCTGGCATCATTAGATTATAATTATTATTAGTTGTTCTTTCTGTTGCAAAAGAAACAGTATATATATTTATTGATATAAATATAGTCAATATAGACCATAATAACTTTTTACCCATCTTAAATCCTCCCAGTATTTAATATAACAATATTATTATACAAAACCTATATTACAATAAGATTACTTAGGATTTAAAAATAAGTTACTTTATTGGTAAAGTTATAATAACCTTTGTGCCTTTTTCGTACTCACTTTCTATATTTATTTGTCCATTATGTGATTCTACTATTCTTTTTGCTATAGAAAGACCTAAACCTGTACCTCCTAAATCACGTGATCTAGCTTTATCTACTCTATAAAATCTATCAAATATTCTATTTATATCTTCCTTAGGAATTCCTATTCCATCATCTTCTATAATTATTTCATTATTGTTATCTTTGGAATTTAAAATTATATTTATAATTCCATTTTCAGGTGTATATTTTATTGCATTACTTAATATATTAATTATCACTTGCTCTATTGCATCTTTATCTGCATATATATCCTTTAAATCTTTCTTTATATATATATTAACTTTCTGATCCTTTTCTTTCATAGTCAATTCAAGTTTCATAACAACTCTATTTATTAATTTTTCTAAAGACATATATTCCTTTTCCCATTCAACTTCTTTATTATCAAAATTAGATAATTGTAAAAGATCACTAACTATTCTACTCATTCTATCACATTCATCATTTACTACATTTAAAAACTGTATACTTAATTCTTTGTCTTCTATAGCTCCAGCTAAAATAGTCTCTGTATAACTTTTAATGGTAGTTATAGGAGTTTTCAACTCATGAGAAACATTTGCTACAAATTCTCTCCTTAAATTATCTAATTTATACTGTTCCGTCATATCTTGAAATACTATTATTATGCCACTAAACTCTGAACTTTGACTAAGATATGGTGCAAATCTTGCCATATATGTGGAATCTTTTGTTTCAATTAATTGTTTACCTTTTAAGGATTTACTTTGAATTATATTTTTTAATGTCATATATTTATTTACAGGCATAATTATTTCATCATAATTCTTATCTTCTATATCTTTTTCAGATATATTTAATATATTTTTAGCTATAGGATTTGCATGAGCAATTTTCCCCGTTATATCTACTGCTATTACCCCATCTGCCATATAATTGAATATTGCTTCCATTTTAGATTTTTCTCTAAATATCTCAGAAATAGTATTATCTAATTTTTGTGTTAAGAGATTAAACATACTTGCAAGTTGTCCTATCTCATCTCCTGATCTGACTTCAACATACTGTTTAAAATCTCCTTCTGCCATTTTTTGAGCTTTTATAGTAACATCCTTTATAGGCTCTGTTATACTACTGGCTATCATAAAACCAAGTACTACAGTTATTGCAAGAGCAAGTAGTGTAGACTCAATAAATATTGTTTTAGTGTCTGAAATAGTCTTATTTATATGTGATAAATCATATATAATATAGATTATACCTTCAACTTTATTTTCTTCTGTTATTATTGGATAAGCAAAAGATTTTAAAGACATATCTTCATTAGTTGTTAATTCTTCTTCTCCCTTGGAAGCTTCTACTATTAATTTAGGTGATATTTGAGGTATATTATATGCATTTTCACCAATTAATCTTTCCTCTTGCCCTATATTACTTGAAATTATTTCCGGAGCAACTTTAGTGTTATCTATTATATATACTCTATTATCTGTAGAATATATAGGTGCTTTAGTAAGTAATTCACTTTTCTCTTGTTCACCTAATTCATCCCAATTTGCTTCTTTTATAGTAGGAGAAAAATTTAATATACTCTGAGCTTGAGCTCTTATAGATTTATCTGCTTCATTTAATTGATTTCTTTCAAATACTGTTACTATAAATATTCCCGCTATAACCATTGCAATAAATACAAGTAAAAAATAAATAATTATAAATTTACTTTTAATACTTCTAAACATATATCATTTTACCTCCTGAAGTAATACCCTACTCCTCTCTTTGTAATTACATATTGAGGACTACTTGAGTCATCTTCAATTTTTTCTCTTAATCTTCTTATAGTTACATCTACAGTTCTTATATCGCCATAATATTCATAACCCCAAACTTCTTGAAGTAATTTTTCTCTTGAAAATACTTGTTCAGGTTTAGTTGACATAAATTTAAGTAATTCAAATTCTCTAAGCGTTAATTCTATTACTTTATCATCTTTCTTTACTTCATATTTATTTAAATCAATTTCAATGTCTCCTGATTTGATTATATTTTTAGGACCAGAGACATTTTCTATAGTCATTTCACCTCTTCTAATATTTGCTTTTACCCTTGCACTAAGTTCTCTAATACTAAAAGGTTTTGTTATATAATCATCTGCTCCCATCTCTAAACCTAATATTTTATCAACTTCTTCTTCTTTAGCAGTAAGCATTATTACAGGAGTATTTTTTTCTTGTCTTATTTCTTTTAATACCTCAAAACCATCCTTAACAGGTAACATTATATCTAAAAGTATCAAGTCTGGATCCCATTCGAATACTTTAGTAACTGCTTCTCCACCGTCATGAGCTAGTACTACTTCATAATTTTCTTTTTCTAAATTAAATTTTAAAATGTCAGCAATTGGTTTTTCATCATCTACTACTAATATTCTCTTTGCCATAATACGATCCCCCTAACAAAATTTGTTTTTATATTATTATATCATAGTCATATATATATTCTACATAAATATAATAACCATTTTTAGCATTATTGCATAAATTAACTATAGGAAGGTGATTTTATGAGACGAAAAAAAATAGAAAAAATAGATCCTTTAGTTAATGCTAAACTAAATTCAACATCAAAAGAAGAAATTCCTATAATCATAAAATATAAAAAAAATAAAAAGGAAAAAATCTCTAGTATGTATAAAAAAGTCAAATACGAACTTCCCATTGTAGGATCTGTTGCTTGTAGTATGAATTTAAAAGATATAAATGATCTAAAAGAAGATCCAGATGTAGAATTCATATCATATGATAGTAAAGTATTTGCTCAGTTAGATATTGTTAATAAGACTATTAAAACAAATGTTGCTGTAGAAAATAATATTACAGGTAAAGATATTACAATAGCAGTAATAGACACTGGTCTTGCTCCTCATATCGATTTATTTAAACCTACAAATCGTATATTAGGTTTTAAAGATTTAGTAAATAATCGTACTAAATTATATGATGATAATGGTCATGGTACACATGTAGCAGGTATAATAGCGGGAAATGGATATGCCTCTAAACAAAAATTTAAAGGTATAGCGCCATTATCTAATTTAGTTATTGTAAAAGCACTAGATAGCTCTGGTAGTGGAAATACTTCTGATATAGTTTCTGCAATTCAATGGGTAATAGATAATAAAGAAGAATATGATATAAAAATATTAAATTTATCATTAGGTGCCCCTATAAGCGATGATGGAAGTTCTTCTCCTCTTAGAGAGGCTGTAGAAGAGGCAATAAGAAATGAAATCACAGTAGTGTGTGCTGCGGGAAATAGTGGGCCTTCAAAGGGGAGTATATTATGTCCTGGAAATTCACCATCTGCTATCACAGTTGGAGCTATAGATGATAATAAGACACCTGAAATAAACGATGATTTCATAGCTAACTTTTCTAGTAGAGGTCCTACAAAAGAAGGTTTTAAAAAGCCTGATATAGTAGCTCCAGGAGTTGATATAATGAGTATTTCAAATAAAAATTCTTCTGGATATTCCTCATTAAGTGGTACCTCCATGGCTACACCTGTAATAACAGGAGCTTGTGCATTATTACATGAAAAACATGGCTATTTGAAACCAAGAACAATAAAACAAATGCTTATGAGTAGCTGTAATAATATAGGATTTTCACAAAATGAACAAGGTGCAGGTATAATAGACTTAGACAAATTATTAAATGATAATTATAATATGAATTATAATGCAGCTCATCATAATAATCATAATAAACATGATAAAAATTATAACTATTTTGATGATAAAATATTAATTATAATTTTACTTGTATTAATTTTAATATTAGATATTTAAAATATTCTAATATAGCAGGGAATATAGTTAAAAATCCCCTGCTATATTATTTTATAAAGTTATAAGGGTCTTTATTTTCACCATTAACAATAACTTCAAAATGTAAATGGGGACCTGTACTTCTACCAGTATTTCCTACATCTGCAATAATATCTCCTTTTGCAACTTTCTGCCCTTCACTCACATGTAATTTACTTGAATGAGCATACCTAGTAAAATACCCATTACCATGATCAATTAGTATCATATATCCATAAGTCCCTTTATATCCAGAAAATTTTACTATTCCATTATCTGATGCTTTTATTGGGGTACCCGTAGGAGATGCTAAGTCTATACCTAGATGAATTCTTGAACCTCTTGGACCAAATGGTGATGTAAGTCTTCCTTTTATAGGCATAATAAGCCTTCCAGTTCCTCTTGAAGATATCATTTTCTTCGTACCTTTCAAAACTATTTGTGTCCTAGGATTTTCCTTTATTTTTTCAGAAACTACTTCTTTTGATATTTCTACTCCATTTATCTTTTCTACTTTTAATATGTTTTCTTTAATTCCTTCTTTTCCTTTTTGCTCTATATCTTCTTGTCCTGAAAATAAATTATTAGATTTTTTATATTCAGTTTTGTAAGGCATTTTTTCTTTTTCAGTTATATTTTCAGTTGTAACCACTGTTATAATAGGATTTTCTTTATTATTTTGTTTCACTGTATTAGATAATAAGTCTTTATTATTTTTCAAGTTTTTTATTTTTGTTTTAACTTTTATTATCTCAACATTTTCCATAATTTTTACATTTAATAGGTCTAAATCCTTTATATAATATTTTTTTATGCTTTTTAAAAAATCTTTAGCTTCTTGTTTCGTGCTTACAGCTCCTATTATTTTTTCATCTACTTTTATTCCATAAGCTATTATTTCATCTTCTATATTATCTTGATTATTATAAGTGTGAGAAACTTTTCTATGAATAGTATTAGACTTTATTGTAACACTACTTAATAGTATTAAAATAAATGTAGTCATAAATATGATACTAAATTTTAAGCTTTTAAAATTTCTCAATAATTTCTTTAGCATTTGTTTGCCTCCTAAATTAAATTTATAATTTAATAGCCACATATATTTTTGCCCTTTAAAAAATTTAATATACAATTATATTTACCTATGTATTATTATTTAATTAAAATAAGTAAATATATGATTAATATTAGTATGCTCTATGTTATAATTATTATTAAGAAAGGTTTAGAAGGTGATTAATTTGACTTTTAAAGTACAAACTACAGATATAGATTTAGGAGACACCCCTATAGAAAATATTTTTATAAGTGATTTTATGCCAATGGCACATGGTACATATGTAAAAGTATATTTATTAGGATATAAATATGCAAAAGATAAGGACGAAAATATTAATGTTGACAACAGAACAATCGCAAAACATTTGAATATTCCTTTAGCTGATGTGCTAAATGCCTGGGATTTTTGGGAAACTAAAGGTATAGTTAAAAAAATATATTCTGAAACCCATGATGCTGAATATGGAATTGAATTTTTAAATCTTAAACAACTATATATTGACAACATTATAAGGCCACAAAATAATAATTATATTAAGCCATATAGTGCTTCACCAGATGAAATAGTCGAATCTAAAAATATACCTATTATTAATGAAATGTTTAATGAAATAAGATTAGTTATAAAAAGATATATAACTCCAAATGAATATAAACGCATTTATGAATGGATAGAAAATTATAATATGAGTCCAGAAGTTATAATACGTGCATTCCAATTTTCTCTTGAAAAAAAGAATAGAAGAAACCTTTCATTTGTAGAAGGAATTATAAGAAATTGGTATGCTGATGGAATTACAAATATTGAAAAATTAGATGAATATTTAAGCAATAGAGATGAAAAATTTTATAGATATAATAAGGTTATAAGATACCTTGGACTTAAAGGCATAGCTAGTGAACCACAAAAGAAATATATTGATAGGTGGTTTGATGAATGGAATTTTAGCATGGAATTAGTATTAAGAGCTTGTGATGAAACTACAAAAATAAGTGAAGTCAGTTTTGATTATATTGATGGCATATTAAAAAATTGGTATAAAGATAATGTAAATTCTTTAGAAGATGTAGAAAAACGAAATGAAGAATTTAAAGCTGGAAAACAAGATAAAGAGGAGCAACCTAAAAAGAAATATTCACCTCAAAAAAAGAAAGTCTATACTCAATTTCATAATTTTAAACAACGTACAACGAAATATTCTGCAGAGGAATTAGAAAAAAAAGTAAGAAAAAACTTTGAAAAGAAAATTAATGGTTAATAAAGGATGATTTAATTTGAACAAAGATATAATAAAATCAATTTTAATAGAATATGAAAAAAAACGAGACGATGCTCTTTATAAACAACAAAATAGAAAACAAGAAGTATATTCTAAAGTTCCTCAAATAAAAGATATTGATATTGAAATAAAGCAAACTAGTATTGCTCTATCTAAATGCATAATAGAAAATCCTGTAAATTATCAAGAAGTTACAAATAAACTTAAATCAAAAATCGAAAAATTAAAAAGAGAAAAAGCAATACTTCTTACAGAAAATAATATTCCTCTTGAATACTTAAATATAAACTACACTTGTAATAAATGTCAAGATACGGGTTATTTAAATAATGGCAAAAAATGTTCATGTTTCAAGCAAGAACTTATTAATAGAGCATATGGAATGAGTAATCTTGAAAATGTTTTAAAAAAAGAAAACTTTAGTAATTTTGATATAAATATTTTCAGTGATAAAAATATGGAAGAAGAAGAAAAAAGTCCTCGTGAAAATATGATGAATATATTAAATATATCTGAAGGATTTGTGATAAATTTTGAAAAGGAAAACAGAGAAAACCTTCTGTTTTATGGACAAACTGGACTTGGAAAAACATTTATGGCTAATTGCATAGCTAAATCCCTATTGGATAAAGGTTATATAGTTATATATCAAACTGCATTCAAAATAATGGATATAATAAGCAACCATAAATTTAATAGATATAATTCAAGTGGAGAGGATGAGTATAACCTCCTGTTTACTGCTGATCTTCTTATAATAGATGATCTTGGAACAGAATTTACAAATTCATTTACGAATACAGAAATATTTAATATTGTAAATACAAGACTATTAGAAGGTAAAAAAATGATAATATCTACAAATTTATCACCTAAAGAATTTGCAGATACTTATACAGATAGAACTTTTTCAAGGATATTCAGCAACTTCATTCCTCTTAAATTTTATGGTGATGATTTAAGATGGGAAACATAAAATAAATTAAAAAAAGAAAAAGACTAGAGAGGTCACAGCGCTCTCCAGCCTTTTTCTTTAATATTATATTTAGCTGAAATATCAGCATTGTATAAGCTAGCCTACTTATAGCTTAAAACTTAAGTTGGCGACCTGGAAGGGACTCGAACCCTCGACCTCCAGCGTGACAGGCTGGCATTCTAACCAACTGAACTACCAGGCCATTTTACATTATGGTGGGCACAACAGGGCTCGAACCTGTGACCCCCTGCTTGTAAGGCAGGTGCTCTCCCAACTGAGCTATGCGCCCAAAATAATAAAAAAATATGGTGACCCTACCGGGACTCGAACCCGGGTTACCGCCGTGAAAGGGCGGTGTCTTAACCGCTTGACCATAGGGCCAAAAAAATGGTGACCCATCGGCGACTCGAACGCCGGACACCCTGATTAAAAGTCAGATGCTCTACCAACTGAGCTAATGGGTCTTAATTAATTACAGTGACGCGTAAAGCCACTTCTAGTACAACTCACTACTTTTCCTAACTAAGTGATTCACACGAAATCAAAAAGAAGATTTCGGTTCTCTACTCATACCAACTGAGCTAATGGGTCTTAATTAAGAAAACGTGACCAACTCACTTTTACTATGATACATTATTATTTATAGCTTGTCAACATTATTTTTGAAGTTTTTGTAGAAAATTTTCATATACGAATTTTTTTATAAACAAATCCTATATTATTTGGTTATAAAAAAACAACTTATATTCTAAATTTTATAAGTTGTTTTAAATCTGCATACATTATTATGTGTTTTTTAAATTATTATTATCAATATATTGTGGACTAGCTTTAAATCTTTTCCACATATCCACAAAGTTATACACATTTTGAGAAATATCTTTTGTTCGTTTTTTATATTCTTTATACGCTATCTCCATTTTATAGAAACCCATATACTTAATGCCATTTCTTACTTTAAAATTGTCAGTTACTTGTTCTTTAGGCAATTCTCTATATAAATCTATATCTTGAATATCCATACAATCATAATATTCTGTTAATAACCTAAATCCACATTTTTCATAACATCTTATTGCTCTTTTATTAAATTTAGCTACTTGCAAAATCATTTTTTTCATTTTTAAATTTTGAAAATAATAATTCAAAAATATTATCAATGATTCAGTACCGTATCCATTGTTCATATAATTAGGATCTAAAACTAATCCGAGAGTAGAAATTTTTCTAAATCGTTTAATTTCTCTAATTGTTAAATATCCTATTAACTTTCCACTTGTAAGTTTTATAGAATAACTTTTTTTATTTTTGTTTTTAACTTTAAATTTATACCAATCAAATATTTGCTTATCATTCATATTAGGAAAATTATAATCTTTAAAAAGTAGACTACCGTGCCTACCCCAATTATTCATTTGATATACATCATCTAATTTTAGTTCTTCGATTTTTAACCTATTAGAGTATACACTCATATTAGCATCTCCTTAAAGTATTATAATTATATATTAATTATATAATATATTTGTAAAGAGTTCTAGTTAGAACTCTTTACTTTTCCTAATACTTTTTCCGCAAATTCTTTTCCAAATTCAAAACATTTATCATAAGTTTCTTCATAAGGAACAAATGTTGTTTTAAGGGAATCCATAGCAAGTTTTAATTTGTGGTTTTTAATATTATCTTCAATTATTCTTATAGCTTCTCCACCCCATCCATAGGATCCAAATACAGCTGCTAATTTACCTCTATTTGTTATAGGGTTCATTACTGCAAACAATTTATATATAGGAAGTAATGTATTTTGATTTATAGTTGGAGATCCTATTATAATTGCATTTGAATGTTCAATTTTTTCTTCTAATTCAAACTGATCCATATGTTCTATATCTTCTAAATTTACAGTTATATTTTCTACTGATTCTATACCTTCTTTGATTTTTTCTGCCATTTTTTTTGTATTACCATATGCTGAAACATAAGGTATAAATATTTTCTTTTCTTCTTTTTCTATAGGTTCAGATAATTCTTTTGACCAATTTACATACTTCTTCCAATTACTTCTTAATATAGGTCCATGTCCTGGAGCTAAAATATCTATATCTAAATCTTCTATTTTATCTATAGCCTTAAGCATAAAGCTACTAAATGGTTTTAATATTACATCAAAATAATATTTAAATGCATCATCAAAGTTTCCTACTTCATCATCAAACATCTTTTCATCACAATAATGACAACCAAATGAGTCACAAGTAAATAATATTTTATCTTCTTCTAAATAGGTATACATAGTGTCTGGCCAATGAAGAAAAGGTGCTGATATAAACCTAAGAGTTTTATTTCCCAAGTCTAATGTATCTCCATCTTTGACTTCCATATAATTAAATTCAAAGTTTATCATATGCTTTAAGAAGTTTATTGCTGACTTACTTGCAACTACCGTAGCATTTGGAGCTATTTTAAGCAAATCTTTGAGATTACTAGAATGATCAGGTTCTGTATGATTCATTATTATATATTCAATCTCTTCAGGGTTTACTACTCGCTTTACTTTTTCTATATAATCAGTTTTATAAGTCTCCTTTGATGTTTCAACTATCGCCTTTTTATCAGCATCTATAAAATATGAATTATAAGTTGTACCATACTTTGTTTCCATAACTACATCAAAAGTTATAAGAGTAGGGTCCAATATTCCAATCCATTTTACATCTTTATTAAGATCTAATATTTTTGTATTATCCAACTTCATTCATCCCTTCTTTGTGTAACTATTATAATACCCTATTAGTCTCGTATATACCCTTTTTTACGTCAATAAATCTTTTTATTATTCTCTGTACCTTTCCATGTTTAGGAATTTTGTAAATTGTCCCATCCATACTAACTCAACTGTTCCTGTAGGTCCATTACGTTGTTTTGTAATTATTACTTCACCTATATTCTTCTTTTCAGTATCTGGATGATAATATTCATCACGATAAAGCATCATAACTACATCAGCATCTTGCTCTATAGCACCTGATTCTCTTAAGTCACTCATTATAGGTCTATGGTCTGATCTGAGTTCAGGAGCACGAGATAATTGAGATAGAGCCATTACAGCTACATCCAATTCTCTTGCCATTTCTTTTAACCCCCTAGATAACTTTGATATCTCTTGTTGTCTATTTTCAGTTCTTCCATCTCCAGACATTAATTGTAAATAATCAATCATTACTAAATCTAAGTCATGTTCCATTTTTAGTTTTCTACATTTAGCTTTCATTTCTGCAAGAGAAATTGCAGGTGTATCATCAATAAATATTTTAGCCTGAGATAATGGTCCCATTGACTTACTAAGCCTAATCCATTCTTCTTCTAATAAATCTCCAGATAATATCTTTTGTATTTCAATATGTGCTTCAGAACTAAGCATACGTTGTACTAATTGGCCCTTTGACATCTCCAAACTAAATATAGCTACAGTATTTCCTTTCAAAGCACTATTTTGTGCTATATTTACTGAAAAAGCAGTTTTCCCCATTGAAGGTCTTGCTGCTACAAGTATTAAGTTAGATTTTTGAAGACCAGAAGTTTTATTGTCTAAATCAGAAAAACCAGTAGGTATACCTGTAATACCTCCTCCTAATTTGCTCATTTCTTCAATGCGAGAAAGGGTTTCCATAAGTGCAGTTTTCATTGTAGTAAAGCCTTCATGTCGTTGTTTTTGAGTTATTTCAAAGATTCTTTTTTCAGCTAGTTCTATAATATTTTCTATTTCTTTATCATCTTTATATCCTTCACTTATTATTTCATTTGATGCTTTTATAAGTCTTCTTAATAATGATTTTTCCTCTACTATTTCACAGTAAGATTTTATATTAGAAGTTGTAGATACACCATCTGAAAGGTCTGTAAGATATCCTACTCCCCCTACTGCTTCTAATGTATCTCTTTTCTTTAATTCTTCAGATAAAGTTATGAGGTCTACTGGTTCATTTCTATTATATAATTCTAATATTGATTCAAATATTTCTCCATTAGCTTCTTTATAAAAATCTTCTGACCTTATAATTTCTAAAGCTGCTATTATTGCATCTTTATCTAATATCATAGCTCCAAGTACTGACTGTTCTGCCTCTATACTATGTGGAGGAATATTTCCTAGTTTCTTTAAGTTTTCTTCCATTTTTTCACCTCTAATAAATTAGGTACAGTTAAACTGTACCTACTATTTATTGCTCAACTACTTGTACTTTAAGGTCTGCCGTAACCTCTGGATATACTTTTACCTTTACAATAGTAGTACCAAGTGTTTTTATATTATTATCTAATACTATTTTTCTTTTATCTATTTTAATGTTTTCCTGTTTCCTTAAAGCAGTTGCTATATCTTTAGTTGTAACAGAACCAAATAATTTACCTTCTTCTCCTGCTTTACTTTTTATTTTAACTATTATCTCTGAAAGCTTTTCTTTAAGTTGTAAAGCATTTTCTTTTTCTTCTTGTTTTTTTAAATTCTTTGCTTTCTTTTGTTCTTTTAATTGTTTTACATTTCCATCTGTTGCTTCTTTAGCAAGTTTCTTTGGTAGGAGATAGTTTCTTGCATGGCCATCTTTTGCATTTACTAAATCTCCTTTTTTACCTAATCCTTTTACATTGTCTAATAAAATTACTTTCATTAATCCTCACCTTCCTTAAGAAATTCATCTATTGCTTCTTCAAGCTTAGATTTTGCTTGTTCTATATCTACATTATCTAACTGAGCTCCTGCCACTGTCAAGTGACCTCCGCCTCCTAATTTTTCAAGTATTAATTGTACACTTATATCACCTAATGATCTTCCAGATATATGAATTCTATCAGCTGATGGTACAAGTACAAATGAAGCTGAAATACCATTTATATTAAGTAGATCATCAGCTGATTGTGCTGCAATAAGTATTGAATTATCTGCATCTACATCCATATATGAAATCGCTACTCTCCCATTTCCTACAACTTTAGCTTTTTCTACAACTTTAGCTTTAGTAGTAAATGTTTCTAAATCATCCTGAAATAATAATCTAACTGAAGTAGTATCAGCTCCAGCACGTCTAAGCATAGACGCAGCTTCAAATGTTCTAACTCCTGTTTTAAATGTAAAGCTCTTAGTATCAACACTTATACCCGATAATAAAGCTTCTGCTTCAAATTTTTCTATTTCCATCTTTTCATTCATTAAATAGTGTAATATCTCAGTAATTAACTCACAAGTTGAAGATGCATATGGTTCTAAATAAACTAGCAATGGATTTTCTATAAACTCTGCTCCTCTTCTGTGATGATCTATAAGTACTACCTTATCTACTATTTCCAATAAATCTGGTGCTTCAGTGGAACTAGGCCTATGAATATCAACTACTACACATAAAGAATCATCTTCTGCCATATCTATAGCTTCCTCAGAAGATATAATATAATCCATATACTCAGGATGCTCTTCACTTAATTTATTATATAAATTTTTTATAGAAGGATTTACTTCAGAAAGTACAATATATCCTTCTTTGTTCCTATAATTGACAGCACTTAAAACACCTATTGCTGCTCCTAAACTATCCATATCAGGGTTTTGATGTCCCATTATGAATACTTTATCTGTCTGATCAATTAATTGACGTAAAGCATGTGCAATGACTCTTGCTTTAACTTTAGTTCTTTTTTCAACTGCCTTACTCTTTCCACCATAAAAACTTAACTTTTCTATTTTTTTAACTACAGCTTGATCTCCACCTCTACCAAGAGCTATATCTATTGCACCTCTTGCAAATTCATAACTCTCTGCAGGATTTTTTCCATTTACACCTATTCCCATACTGAGTGTAACTGCAGTTTTATTTCCTTTATCTATATTTCTTATATCATCTAATATTGTAAATTTTTTATTTTCTAAATTAGATAAATGTTGATTTTCAAATACAATTATATATTTATCTGTTTCATATTTTCTTATAAATCCGTTTATTCTAGAAGTAAATGTATTTAATTTCTTATCTATCTCTGCAAGTACTATAGGTCTTTTTGTCTCATCGGTATCTTTCATTACCTCATCATAATTATCAACTTCTACTAAACATATATTCATTTTTTCATCATTATATTTTTGCTTTAATATAGTAAGCGTAGTATTATCTAACCAATAAAGCATAATCAAATATTCTTTATCTGAATTTTTCTTGTTTACCTTTACTATATTATATAATATTTTATAATTTCTATCTTTAAATACTACATCTATACTTTTATTTTTTTTATCACTTGTTATATCTTTAATGTTAAAAGAAGGTACAATATCTTCTATATTTTCCTCTAATATATCTCTTTCTTCAACCATTTCACTAAAACGTGGATTATACCAACTAATCTTTCCATCTAATTCTATCATCATAAAAGGTAAAGGTAAGTTAAGTATAGCATGCTTTGTTGCCGAATCAAATTCATCCATTAGTCCCTCTATATATTTTGTCCATTCAACTTTTCTTATATGAACATTTTTCCAATGATTGAATATTAAGTAAGCTAAAAGTAAAACCCCTACACCTGCTATTATTGGTTCATAAAAAAATAGTATTAATACAAATATACCTATTATAAATAAGTATATCTTGTTATCAAAATTTAAAAATCTAAAACCTTTTTCTCTAGCCATTATTAAGCCTCCACTATTTGTCCTCTTTTAATTTTCTAAAATCAATTATTATATCTACTAAACCTACCAATGATATTATTAACATAAGTGGACTTGATAATATTAAAAATGCAATTATAACTCCTCTTAATATACTATTAATGTTAGTTTTATTAAGTAAATATACTATGACAGCTAATCCTTGTAAGAAAAATAAAAACATAACTAATATAGATATATTTAAAATTATTGTATCATAATAAAACAATTTATAGTAGCTTATAATAAACGATAATATAGCAATAACTGCTATTCCACTTCCTATATTACTTGGTAATCTAAATTTAGAAAACAAAGGCACTTTTATATCTTTATATCTAAGTCTTTTCAATGTAGCAATAGATATAAAATAATTGATATAGTTAGTAAAGAGAGAAGCTATTACCAACATAGCAGGAAATATAAGTATAGTATTATCTAATAAAAGTGTAGATCTATCTATGAATTCTTCTATTCTGTAAGAAGATATTTCCATCTCTTTAAGTACACTTTCTTGTGTAGACAATATAAAATCCACCTGTTCTTTTAATAAATCATAAAAATTAACTCCTGTAATATATCCTGTTATAATTAATGATATTACTATTGATATAAATGATACAACTGTACCAATTACTATAATTTTATATGAACTATATTTACTATTAATCATATAAGTAATAGCTACTGCTAATGGTCCGAAAATTATAGTTACAAATAAAGCAGTAAGAGGATCTATCAATATTGAAACTAATATAAAAGAAGCAAATACTGTAAGCATACTAGATTTAACATTATGCCTTATTCCTAATATAATAAATGGAACTGGATATAGTAATAATATTATTGGAGTTAAATATAACCCTAGAAACACAAATATAGTCATAAGTGACACAATAACTGCAGATTCAGTTATAATACGTGTCTTTTCATTTAAATTCAAAAATCTCACCTCTTATTTCCTAGTCTTTTTAAAATAATCTAAAAATCTATTTAGATCTCCATACCAATTTTCTATCTTATGATTCTCTGCAATACCAAGTTTTACTTTCTTTTCAACTTTATTGTCAATTTCTTCAAAAGATAAACCAAGTCTTTTTCCTAATAAATAAGTGACTAATATAATATTTGCTAAACAATCAAGTAAAGCCTCTTGACCTTCTTTTACCCCTTTATATAAAAGATTGAATAATAAAGAGACTGAATTCAATATTTCTATTTTTAACCACTCTATAACTCTTATATTTTTAGTTATATCAATGTTATCGTTTTTGAACCCCAAATATTTCATCTCCTTTAATTTCATAAGAATGTATTATAATATATTATATTATACTTTCACTATATTTAACAACAATACAATAAAAAAAGAAGGATTTCTCCTTCTTTTAATTTACTCTGCTGTATATGGTAATAATGCTACTGTTCTAGCTCTTTTTATAGCTCTTGTAACTCCTCTTTGATGAGTAGCACAAGTACCTGTAATTCTTCTTGGAAGAATTTTACCTCTTTCAGTAACATATTTTTTTAATTTATTTAAATCTTTATAATCTATATGATCAACATTATCTACACAAAAATTACATACTTTTCTTCTTCTACCAAAATTTCTTCTTGCCATTTTCATTTCCCTCCTTTAGAATGGAATATCTTCATCGTCTACAGGTTGGAATCCATCAGCTCCAGAGAAGTCCATAGAGTCATTGTTAGAACTATTATTATAGCCCTTGTTTGAAGAATTATTATTATCTCCCCACTCTAGAAATTGAACTCTTTCAGCTATAACTTCAGTCATATATACTCTTTGCCCTTGTGCATTTTCATAGCTTCTTGTTTCTATTCTACCTTCAACTGCTACAAGTCTACCTTTAGAAAGATAATTTGCGCAATTTTCTGCTTGTCTTCCCCAAACTACGGTCCTCAAGAAATCTGCTGTAGGCTTTCCTTGCTGTTCAAATTCTTGTCTTTTATCTCGAGATAGATTCTTATCTACTGCCAGTGTAAATGTAGAAACAGCTGTTCCATTTCCAGCTAAGAATCTTAATTCTGGGTCCGCCGTTAATCTTCCAATTAAAATCACTTTATTCACAAAGTTCGACCCCCTCTAATTTACTGTTCGTCTCTTACTACCATAAGTCTCATTATGCCTTCTGTAATCTTTGCAACTCTTTCCATTTCTTTAACAACTTCAGTCTCAGCATTAAATGTCATCACTATATAGTATCCTTCTGTTAAATCATTGATTTCATAAGCAAGTTTTCTAACTCCCCATTCATCAATGTTTGTGATCTCACCTTTTGCTTCTATAATATTTTTAAATTTATCAAAAATACCATTTCTTTTTTCTTCTTCTAAAGAAGTTTCAAATATAAATACTCCTTCATAATTTCTCATCTATTTCACCTCCTTATGGACTTTGGCCCTAAAAAAGGGCAAGGATGTTTCCATCAACACATTATACCATTTTTATAGTATATATGCAAATAAAATCTTGAGGAAATTTCCTCAAGATTTTATTATTTAAATCATCTCTTTTATAGATTCTGCGAGTCTCTTAACTCCAATTACTATTCTCTCTTCATCCATATTTGAATAATTTATCCTAAGTGTGTTTTCGTTTCCACCATTAGGATAGAATGATCCTCCTGGAACAAATGCTACTTTCTTTTCTATACATTTAGTAGCTAGGTCACGTGCATTTATACTTTCAGGTAATGTTACCCAAGTAAATAATCCACCTTCAGGCACAGTGAATTCTATATCCTCTGGAAATTCTTCCCTCATAGTTTTAATCATTAAATCACGTCTTTTGCTATATACTGATTTTATCTTTTCAATATGTTCATCTAAGTCATATTCTGTTAAAAATCTGTCTAAAATCATTTGTGAAAAAGTACTAGCTTGTAAATCTGAACCTTGCTTTATAAGTATATATTTATTTAATACTTCATAATCTGCACAAGTCCAACCTAATCTAAATCCTGGACATAATGTTTTAGAGAAAGTTCCTAAAAATATTACTCTTCCCTCTGTATCAAAAGATTTTATAGATGGAGGCATATTTCCTTCAAATCTTAATTCTCCATAAGGATTATCTTCAACTATTGGTAAATTATATTTATTAGCAAGTTCTATTACTTTTTTTCTTCTCTCTACAGACCAAGTTCTCCCAGATGGATTTTGGAAATCTGGTATTAGATAAAGTACTTTAACATTATCTGTAGTTTTTAATACCTTTTCTAGTACTTCCATATTCATTCCATCATCATCCGTTGGAATTTCAATGAATTTAGGTTCATAAGCTTTAAATGCATTTAAAGCTCCAAGATAACTAGGGCTTTCACATAATACTACATCACCTTTATCTAAAAATATCTTTCCTGTAAAATCAAGACCTTGTTGAGAACCACTAGTAATTAATATGTTTTTCATATCTGTTTCTACACCATATTTTTTCATTCTTTTAGCTATTTTTTCTCTTAAAGGATCATATCCCTCAGTAGGTCCATATTGGAGAGCTTTTGTTCCCATATCCTCTAATACTTTCATACTCATTTCTTTTATTTCTTCTACTGGAAATAATTCAGGAGCAGGTAAGCCTCCAGCAAATGATATTATCTCAGGTTGTTGAGTTAACTTCAGCAACTCTCTAATTTCTGATGCTTTTATTCCATCCATTCTCTTTGAATAATTTAATTTCATCATTACACCCCCACTTTTTTAAAAACGTTTTCCTTAATCTATATTTTACTAAAAATAAAATTATTTGTCCAATTACATTTTTGTTTGCTTTACTAATCACTTACAATAGATTTTATTCTCTTATCTAATTTTCTTCTTGGTATCCAAACTGTTCTATCACAACCAATACACCTTAACTTAAAATCTACTCCTGATCGCAAAACTTCCCACTTATCTTCTCCACATGGATGAACTTTTTTTAATCTTATTATATCCCCAGATTTAAGTCCTATAGTATTCATTTACTTCACCTCTATAATATTTAATAAAGACAGAATTTCTCTGTCTTTATTATACACTAAAAATATATTTTTTAAAATTATTCTTCTTTTTTGTTATATACAACTCTTTTTTGATAAGGTATCTCTATACCTTCTTTATCAAAAGTATTTTTTATTCTTCTTCTTAATTCTCTCTCTACTTCCCACTGACTCATAGGTTTTGTTTTTGCTACTACTGATATTACAACATCAGAACTTCCTAAATTAGATACACCTAATACAGTAGGCCCCTCTAATATATCTTCATTCTCTTCATTATATTCTTCTGCAACTCTCTTAATGACTTCCATAGCTTTATCTATATCTTCTTCATAGGCTATACCTACATCAACTAATGCACGCATTTTCCCCCTAATCTTATTAGTAACTATTTCTATTTTTCTATTTGGAATTATATTTAAAGAACCATCAAAACCGCGTATTTTAGTTATTCTTAAACCAAGTTCTTCTACTGTTCCATCAACTCCATCTACAGCTATATAATCACCTACTGAAAATTGATCTTCAAATAATATGAAAAAACCTGTTATAATATCTTCAACTAAATTTTGAGCTGCAAAACCTATAGCTATAGCACCTATACCAGCTGCAGCTATAATTCCCTTAGTATCTACTCCAAATGCTTCAAGTATTGATATTCCTGCAATAAAATAAATAACATACTTAGATACACTTTTTGCAGTCGAAGATAATGTATCTGCTTTTGCAACATCCATTTTATTAAATTTCGAATTTTTTCTACTATCAAAAAATCTATCAATTAATTTTTTAGCTATAGCAATAAATATTCCAGCTATAAATAAAATAAGTATTACTTGTAAAACAGTTGAAAGTATTGTTACAAGTAAGGAAGTATCAAGATTAATATCTTTTAAATTAAAATTCACTTTATCACCTCTAAATTAATTTTTCTGCTACTCTCTTTCCTTCTTTTCTATAAATTTTATATATTCCTGAAGTAGAAAGATTATTTTCACGTATTATATTATTTATCCAATTTAAATCATTATAATCAAATTTTATAGATAAACCACAACTTACAGAAATTTCTCTAGGTGTAGGAATAGTTTTGATATTAATTTCTTGACTTTTTATTTCTTTTTCTGACTTTATAGCATGATGTGTAGAATCAAATGCTATAACATACATTTCATTATTTAACAAACTTTACACCTCTTATATTGTTATTGTATTTGTAGAATTTTTTATTTTTTCAACTATAGTGTACATATTTGTAACTCCACCTACACTTAGTTTATCTGCAATATTATTATAATCTAAACATGTTCCACAAGATAGTATTTCCACCCCAGCTTCTTCCAATGTTTTTAAATCTTCTAGACATTCAGAACCTTCTACTGTAAGCTTTACTCCATTATTATAAAATACTAATGTGGATGGGTATGGAAGTGATTCAGTCAGTGAATAAATGAATCCTTTTATAAGTATTTTTCCTAATTCATCATTTCCTTCTCCCATTTTATCAGAGTTTATAGCTATAGTAGTATCTTTAAAGAGGTTTGGTTTACAAATATCTATATCTTCTTTCTCTTTAACCTCCTCTTTTTCACCTTTAACTATATTAATAATAAAATTTTCATTATCTCTTGAAACACTATATTCTAAATTCATACTCTTAGATAATTTTGAAACATTTTCTTTAGCTACTTCATTATCTACAATTACATCTATTTCACCTTTATCCATAGATTCTAAAGCTTTCTTAGTCATTATTACTGGTTTTGGACAAGCCTGTTCTCTTGCATCTATTTCTTTTACCACGAAAATCATCTCCTCTAATCAATATATATTAATTATATCATTTTATCCACGAAAACAACTTATTATAGATATAATCTATAATAAGTTTATTAAGTATAGAAAGTTAGATTGTAAATAATTAATTATAACATCAGGATTATAAAATAAGTTTCCTAAAATAGATTGATGTGTTTTAACTGAAATAAAGCTGTCTGTATTTAAAACTATTACAGGTGTTAATAATGCATATATTATAAATACAATTAAAATTCCTTTTATAGCTCCAAATAAAAACCCTATAAACTTATTAAAAGATTTTAATACAGGAAGTTTAAAAAATCC
This sequence comes from Senegalia massiliensis, assembly GCF_009911265.1. Taxonomy (NCBI): domain Bacteria; kingdom Bacillati; phylum Bacillota; class Clostridia; order Eubacteriales; family Clostridiaceae; genus Senegalia; species Senegalia massiliensis. The sequence continues at coordinate 227,681 of NZ_QXXA01000006.1, forward strand.
ATCTACTATTCTTATAAATACAGATAACACTATATTAATTATAAAGTATAAAAATATCATTATAAATAAACTTATAATTAAATTAGTAATAATATCTGCAGAAAAAATAGCTTCATTATTCATAAAACTATTAATTTTAGGATATATATATTCTTTTATATATGGATAAAACCCAGTATATTCATTTAAAAATTCAACTAAATATGGATAAATTGCTCTAGCAATAATTATAGCTATAAATATTTTCAAAAAACTAAATAATGATAATATAAATCCCCTGTTCCAGCCTCTTAAAGCACTTAAACCTATAATTAAAATGATTATTATATCTATTATATTCATAATATTTCCTTTCTTCTTTTTATCTTTAGTATATTATATCATTATTTATAGTTTTTATAAAATTACTATTAATTTTTTAAAACTTGTGTTAATATATATTTAAACAATTTAATAAAAATATTTAAGGTGTTCATTTAAAGTGTGAATTAAAAGGGAATGAGGTTAAACTCCTCAACAGCCCCCGCTACTGTAATTAGTTATGTCTATATGAATCCACTGGGAAACTGGGAAGGTATATAGAATATAAGCTATAAGTCAGGAGACCTGCCTTAATTATTTATGCTATTTTCTTCGGAGGGAAGAAGTTGGTTATTTACATAATAAGTCTATTAAATTAATGTAATGTATTAATTTTAATTTTATATTTGTAAAAAGCTTATTTTCTCCTAGGAGAAAATAAGCTTTTTTTATTTTAAAATTTACAAAGAAAGGAGTGTACTATTTAAAAAATAAAATTCAATTAAAAAACAGGAGGAAAATATGAAACATTTAAAAAACAAATCTAAAAAAAGTATTTCTTGGATAATTATTTTTTCATTAATCATTTCTTTTATATTACCAATGACAACCTTTGCAGAAGGCGGTGATAGCGGATCTAATTATTCAGTAAAAGTTAGAATTGAAAGTTATGATTCTACATTTGTAAAGCCAATAACTGTAAATATTGATAGTTTAGATTTAAGTAAATATCCTGGAATTGAAAAGCCAGCTAGTGATTATGACTCACTTAAACCTATTCATGCAATAGTACATGCTCTTGAAAAATCAGGTATTGATCCAAAAGATCCAAATAAGTTTAATATAGGTTATGGTGGAAACTATATTAGAGCAATAAATGGGTTAGGTGAATTTGATAGAGGTCAAATGAGTGGTTGGATGTATTGGGTAGATAATAAATATGCTAACTTAGGCGTAGGAGAATATGAAATAAAAAGTGGTCAAGAAGTTGTAATGTTCTATGTAGAAAATTATATGGAAAATGTGTACTCTTGGTTTGACAAACAATCTCTTAGCGTAGATCAATATGAAAATTTTGAGCTTAAATTAAATGGTAATCCTGATTCTTGGGGAGGAGGAACTGCTTCAGGAGTAGAAGGAGCTACTATATTAATTAATGACAAGGAACATACTCAAAATGGACAAACTGTAAAAACTGATGCTAATGGTAAAGTTTCTTTAAATATTGAAAAACCTGGGACATACCATATAAGTGCTACTAAGAAAAATGATGCAGGACAAAATATATTAACTAGACCTTATGCATCAGTAACAGTAAATAAATTAAACACAATTAAGTCAATAGAACCAGTAAACAATATAGAAGTTGATTATGCAACTAAAGAAACTGATGCTATATCACAACTTCCTAAAACTACTAATATAATTGATAGTTTAGATAAAAAACATAGTGTTGATTTAAATTGGAGTCTTGATAGTTACTCTGCTAAAAAATCTGGAGAATATACTGCAATTGCAAATTTTAAACTTCCAGTAGGAATACATCAAACAGATCCTGAGACCGATTTAGAATTATCAACCAAAATATTAGTAAAAGAAAAACTAACAACTAAGCCTACAAGTTTAGATGATGCCATAAATAAAGCAGTAAATTATTATAAAAACAATAATCCAGGAGATCCAAATGGAGATTGGGAAGCATATGTTGGACTTTGGGGTGTTGGAGATGTTATTGACAAAGATTATAATTGGGAGTCTATAGACCCAGGTTTTGGCGCAAATATTTCAGGAAATGAAACTATAAGATATGGTTATAGCCTTTTAGGTCAAGGACAAGATCCATCTAATATCTGGGGTGGAAGAAATCTATTTAAAGAACTTGCAAGTCAACAAAAAGATGATGGCTCTTTTACTACATTAGGCAAACAATTATTTGCAATGCTTTTATTAGATGCTGGTGAAGAAATGGGTGCTGATGTTGGAGATTGGAATAAAGAAAACAAGCAAAAAGCTATCAATAGTTTGCTAAGCCAACAAAATGAAGATGGTAGCTTTGGATTCTTCAGTCATCTAGACTATACTGGTTGGTCTTTAATTGCATTATCTGAATATAAAGAGCAAAAAGAGGTTAATGAAGCCATTAATAAATCTCTTGAGTTTTTAAAAAGTAAACAAACTGATAATGGATCTTTTGTAGATAATAGTGGATGGGGTGGTGGAGAAAACTCTAACTCTATCGCTTGCGTTGTACAAGGACTTGTTGCTGTAGGAGAAGATGTTTTAGATCCAAATAGCCCTTGGGTTAAAGATGGAAATACAGTTGCTGATGCTTTAATTAAATTTCAACAAGATGATGGATCCTTTTGGTGGGAAGAAGATAACAAAGGTAGTGTAGCAATGGCTACAAAACAATCTTTAGTTGCATTATCTGATCTTAAAAATCAAAAATCCACTTGGCATAGATTAGGTGAAGAAGTTTATCTTTCTTCAGTAGGTGAAAAAGATGTAGAAAGTTTAACTGCTGACATAAATAAACTTCCTGAAATTAAAAAAATCACTTTTGATAATAAACAGGAAATAATGAAAGCTTATAATATGTATTTATCATTACCAGAAGAATATCAACTAAAAGTAACAAATAAATCATTACTCTTAGATGCAAAGAAAGCTATAGATGATATTGAAAAAGAAATAAATTCTATAAAAGATGATATTTGGTCTCTTCCTGGTAAACCGTCAGAAATAACTTTAGCACATAAAGAAAAAATATTAAACTTAATTGAAAGATATAACTCTCTTTCTGATTCAGATAAGAAACATATAGAATATTATAATGAAGTAATGGCAGCTAAAGAACAAATTGATAAATTACAAAAACAAGTAGATTCTGTAATAGAAAAAATAGATAATCTACCTGAAGACTCTAATATTAAGTTACAAGATAAAGATAAAATAGACGAAATTTATAATGAATATATGAATTTACCAAAACAATCTCAATTAGAAATTACTAATATTGATACACTTATGAATGCAAGAAAAATAGTAGAAGGACTTAAAAAAGAAGAAACTCAAAATCATGAAGAACAAAACAATGAAGATGAAGATAAAGATAATACTGCTATAGATAATAATGATGATAATTCCAATAGCAGTCCTAAGACTGAGGATCAAGGTATTATTATACCTATTATATTATTTTTAATATCTTCATTTACAGTTCTATTTCTATCTAGAAAAAGAAAAATAAATTAATCATACAACCAAAAGCCAATATATTGGCTTTTGGTTATATCAATATTAAATTAAGGAGGAAATATAGTGAAAAATAAAATTATAAAAATATCTTTATTTCTAATAATGGTGATTTTACTAATTACTGGCTGTAACATTCAATCTGTAGAAGAATATAATGATGATCAGCTATCAAAGTCAGAAGATACTGCAGAATCCTCTGAGTCAGATTCATCAAAAAATAAAAAAGATGAAGAAAATGTAAGTGTTAAAGCAGATGAGAAAAATGATAAAGACGTAAAAGATGATGACAATGATAAAACAGAAAAGAGCCCTGATAATTCAGCTAAAAACAGTAATAATGAAAAAGAAAAAAATAAAGACAATAAAACCAAAAATAAATCAGATTCTAAAGTAAATGAGAGTAATAAAAATACATCAAACAAAAGTGACAGTAATAAAAACACAAATAAATCTGGGTCACAAAACAAACCTCAAAATAAACCAGAGAATAAACCTAAACCAACTGAAAAACCAAAACCTACTAAAAAATATGTAACACTTGAAATAAGAGTAGATACAATATTAGATAATTATGATAAATTAGATCCAAAATTAAAAAGTGAAAGATTTGTTCCTTCTAATGGAGTAATCTTAAAAAAGAGTAAATTTGAATTAAAAGATGGTGAAAATGTATTTGATATCCTAGTTAAAGCTGTAAGACAAAATAGAATTCATATGGAATATCAAGGTGCAAATGAGAATCAATATGGTAGTGTTTATATTCAGGGAATAAATAATATCTATGAATTTAGTGTTGGTGAGTTAAGTGGATGGATGTATAAAGTGAATGGATGGTATCCAAATTATGGTGCAAGTCTATATAAGCTAAAGGATGGAGATAATATTAGCTGGAACTATACTTGTGACTTAGGTAGAGATTTAGGTCAAAATTGGTTGGATAAATAAAATGCGAGCATTAGATTCATACCATCCTATAGTTATCTTTACTTATTTTTGTTCTGTTATATTATTTTCAATGTTTTTCATGCATCCAATTTTTTTAGCAATATCATTATTATCATCCATTATATATTTAGGAGTTTTAAAGGGATTTCATAAAACAAAAAAGACAATATTACTATCTATACCTATATTTTTACTTATAGCTATAAGTAATCCAATTTTTAGTCATAAAGGAGTAACCCCTTTATTTTATGTTAACTATAATCCTATTACATTAGAGTCAATCATTTATGGATTATCAATGGCATCAATGATTATTACAGTTATATATTGGTTTAGTTGTTATAATGAAATTATGACATCAGATAAATTTATATCTTTATTTGGTCAAGTATCACCAAATATAGCTTTAATTATATCTATGACATTAAACACTATTCCTAGAATGAAAAGCCAAATAAAATTAATATCTAATTCTCAAAAAACTCTAGGCATGTATGTTACTTCTGGAAGTATAATGAAACGAGCCAAAAGTTCTATAAGGATATTATCTATACTAATTACATGGGCTCTAGAAAATGCAATAGATACTGCAGATTCAATGAAATCCAGAGGTTATGGATTAAAAGGGCGTAGTTCATATTCAATTTTTAAGTTTAGAAAAAATGACTTAATACTACTATCATATATTATATTTTTAGTTATTATAAGCTTATATGGAGAATTTTTTGATTATATATCTTTTAGTTATTACCCTTATATCACAGATATAAATTCATCTTCCTTTGCAATATTATTATATTTTTCATATCTCTTATTAATGACATTACCTGTAGCAATTGAGTTTAAGGAGGAAATCAAATGGCGTTCATCGATATCAAAAATTTAAGCTTTTCTTATCCAAATGATGAGAAAAAAGTTTTAAACAATATATCATTAACTATAGAAGAAGGTGAATTTATAGTTTTGTGTGGAAGTACAGGTTGCGGTAAAAGCACTTTACTAAAGCAATTAAAGGTTGATCTTGCACCTCATGGATCAAAAACTGGGGATATATTTTATCAAAATCAAAGTATAGATTCTTTAGATACAAGAATAGCATCTTCTCAAATAGGTTATGTATTACAAAATCCAGATAACCAAATTGTAACTGATAAAGTATGGCATGAACTTGCATTTGGTTTAGAAAATTTAGGTTTGCCATCCTCATCTATAAGACGTAAAGTTGCAGAAATGGCTAGTTTTTTTGGAATTGAAAAGTGGTTTAGAAAAAAAACTTCTGATTTATCAGGAGGTCAAAAACAATTATTAAATTTAGCATCTATTATGGTTATGAACCCAAAACTATTAATACTAGATGAACCTACATCTCAATTAGACCCAATTGCAGCTTCAGAATTTATATCAACTTTATCAAAAATAAATAAAGAATTGTCACTTACTATAATATTAGTAGAGCATAGATTAGAAGATGTTTTTGCTCATGCAGATAAAGTAGGTGTTTTAGATAATGGTGATTTACTAGCTTTTGATGAGCCTAGAAATATAAGTAAAGTTTTATCAGACCATCCAATACTTCATTCTCTACCTACTCCTGTCAAAATTTATAATGAGCTATCTAGAAATGATGATTGTCCTTTAACTATTAGAGAAGGTAGGGATTGGTTATTAAAACATTTTAAAGATAATAATAATTCATCTATCCCTATTGAGCCTAAAATTCAAAATAAAAATAATGTTATTTTAGAAATGAAAGATGTTTGGTTTAGGTATGATAAAAAACTTTCAGATGTATTAACAGGTACATCTCTTAAAATATATGAAAAAGAGATCTTTTGTATTTTAGGTGGAAATGGATCAGGTAAAACTACAGCTTTAACTCTATTCTCTAGAATCAATAAACCTCATAAAGGTAAGATTATATTAAATGGAAAAAATATTAATAAATATACATCAAAAGATCTATATCACAATAATTTAGCTTTATTACCACAAAATCCCCAAACTACATTTGTGACAAATCAAGTAGAAAAAGAATTTAAAGAAATAATTAAAACTATGAAATATAATAACTTAGAAGCAGAATTAAAAGTTAATAAAATAATAAACAGATTAAATATCAAAAATCTTATAAAAAAACATCCCTATGATTTAAGTGGGGGGGAACAACAAAAAGTTGCATTATCTAAGATACTTCTTTTAGAACCTAATATAATACTACTTGATGAGCCTACCAAAGGAATAGATGCATATTCAAAAATAGAACTAGCCAATATATTGAAAGAATTAAAAGATGAAGGTAGAACTATTTTAATGGTAAGTCATGATATAGAATTTGCAGCAGAATATTCTGATAGATGCGCTTTGTTTTTTGATGGTGATGTAGTTTCAGTAGATGAACCATATGCTTTTTTCAGTGGAAATAACTTTTATACAACTTCAGCAAATAAAATGTCAAGAAATATATTTGACAATGCTATTACAAGTAAGGATGTGGTACATTTATGCAAATCAGTAAAAACTCAAAATATAATTTAAGTAAAACCCGTTTATTTTTCTCAATATTAATATTATTTATTGCTATTCCAATAATTATAACTATTGGAGTAAAATTATTTAACGATAGAAAATATAATCTTATTTCAATTATAATAGCTTTTTTATCTTGTTTACCTTTTTTTATAAGGTTTGAAAGTAGAAAACCTCAAACTAGAGAAATAATGGTTATAGTTGTAATGGCATCTATATCAGCTACAAGCAGAGTCATATTTGCTCCTTTACCAGGTTTTAAACCTGTTACTGCCATTACAGCTATTACTGGAATTGCTTTTGGCCCAGAAGCTGGATTTTTAACTGGCTCCATATCAGCATTAGTCTCAAATATGTTCTTTGGACAAGGACCTTGGACACCATTTCAAATGATTTCTTGGGGTCTTCTAGGTTTTATAGCTGGCCTTTTAACAAAATTTAATTTAATGAAAAATAAAATAGTTTTAATTATATACTCTATATTTGCTGGTGTTTTATTTTCATTAATGATGGATATTTGGTTTGTAGTATCAGTAGATGGATTGTTTACTTTAGAAAGATATAAAATAGCTATTTTAGCTGCGGTACCTTTTACAATAGAATATGTAATCTCTAATATATTTTTCTTATTATTATTAAATAAACCTATTGGAGAAAAATTAGAAAGAATTAAAATAAAATATGGCTTAATTGAGTAATATTACTCAAATTAAGCCTATTTTTTTATACCATATACAACTGTTCTTGCATCATCGAATTCATAACTGCAAGTTGATAAAGTAATTATATCTTCATCAGTTTTAAGTTCTAAATCTCTGTGAAAAAGTGATTCTTTCTTTATATAACCTATATAATCTAAAAATTCCTCCGAAGAATTAAAATTTGTTCTTATATAATTTGAATCACCTTTAAAAACATTTACAGAAAGTATTTTATATTCTATTTTTCCACTGCCTGTATCAATATAGAAACTATCATTGTTATCAAAAAAATCTTTGTTTTTATATTTTGTTAACTCTTTAAACATAGTACCATCTTTCATATGATGCCCATAAATAATTGTATTTTTATCGTCCCAATTTTTATTTCTATAGTCCATAAATATAGAACCATGAATTGATTTTTCATCTTCTATATTATGATATAAATAATGAAAATTATCTTTTCCTTTTACAATAGGATAATCAATATTTGTATTTGGAACTTCTATCCATCCTACCATGTTTTCATTTATTTTTTTAAAAGGATTAGTACCAATATCAGAGTTATTTTTATCATTATCTTTTGAAAGTGTCTCATACTTTGAAACTGTTTCTTTATATAATTTTTTGTTACTTATACTATCATAAATATAACTACCTATATTATAAGAAGAAATTAATAATATTATTAATGAAATTACTATTATAACTTTTCTTATCATTTTATCACCTTTTTTCTATACATCTTTAGTCTATTATATCATTGTTTATAGTTTTTATAAAATCCTTTCAAACCACATAAATAGCATAAATTCTCTATTACTATAAATAAAATTATAAACAAACCAAGGTATCCAAATAATGGATATAGTGTGGATATTAAATTGGAAAAACCTATATATGATAATGGAAAAGATAATAATGGTAATATAAAAGCTAAGATATTTTTCTTTATATTAGTTTCTTTATTTATTCTTGTTATTAAGCTAAATCCACTTCCTATTGCTGTAGTAAACATAGCAGATAATATTATAAATGCATAAATATATAAAAACAAACTATTTATATTAGACGCTATAATTAACATAGGAACTTCAACCCCTAATATATCAGTATATTTGATTAATATAGGTATTAATATAAATAAGGCCATTAACCCTAATATGCTTCCACCAAATAACCCTACCTTAATTATTTGCTTTTTAGTCTTTAATAATGATTCTATTGTAACAAGTATTACAATGGAAGATAAACTATTATAACTTACATATAATATAGCTGAAGTTACCCAATTACCATTTTTAGTTATATTAATACCATCATTATTGCTAAAGTTTAATCCATTATTATTTATTATTAAAAATCCTATGACTACTATTCCAACAATTAAAATAGGTATTAAAATTGAATTTGCATAAGATAGCCCCTTCATACTAAATAGAAAAACTATCAATGTTAAAAATGACATTATAATTATTCCATAAATAAAATTTATATGTAATCTTTCTTTTATTATTGTTGCTCCTCCAGAAATCATTATGGAGTAACTTATAAATAAATATAGACTTAATATCTTATCTACAATATCACCAAATCTTCTACCTAATATCTTTTGTAGTAAATCATCATAGCTCTTTATTTTATCCTGTTTTATTCTATATAAAATTATCATAGGTATTATAGAAAAAAGTATAGATGTTATTAAAACTCCATATATTCCTTTTGTTCCATAAATTCCAAAAAAATAAGAGATTTCTTTTCCAGATGCAAATCCTGCTCCTATTATTGTTCCTATATATATAAATCCTGCCTTCATAGAATTCCTATCCATAAAAAAACCTCCTCTAAACATTCTATATGTTTAAAAGGAAGTTTATTATAAATATTTAAGCTTTATTTTCCGACTTTATATGACAATTTCCCGGGCAATTATATAAATAAGCATAAAAAAACCAGCAACGTCCTACTCTCCCAAGGCGTTACCACCTAAGTACCATCAGCGCTGAAGGGCT